>PWPN01000098.1 GCA_003557125.1 Phycisphaerae bacterium
CCTTCCAGATGTTCGGCAGCTTCCTGGACAATATCCAGGTCGACTTCCTGCTGCGGGCGACGGCCATGGATGCGCGGGGTTCGAGTGTGGACGCCCCCCGACTGGTATGCTGGAACGGGCGCGAGGGATTCGTCCAGGTCGAAACCGTGATTTCTTATGTGGCCACACCCGGGTTCGCACCGGTCGGCGGGGCTACCATCGGCGGGCAGGCCGCCCAGGGGCTCGTGCCCGGTATCGCGATGCTGCCGCAGGGTCGGCTCTTCTCGGTGCTGCCCACCGTCTCGGGCGACCGCAAATACGTGACGATGGAGGTCAAGCCGCAGGTCACTGATGTGACACTCCGGACGATTCCCGTCCAGCAGGGCGCACTGGCGGCCTTCTTCCAGACGCCGGAGTTTCAGATCACGACGATCAAGACGACCGTCTCCGTTCCGGACGGGGGGACGCTCCTGCTGGGCGGACTGAGGCTGTCGGCCGAGGAAGAGATCGAAGCCGGCGTACCCGTCATCAGCAAAATACCCATTCTCAAACGGGCGTTCACGAATCGGTCGCGCACCAAAGACGAGTTCGTTCTTCTCGTGCTGATCAAGCCCACGATCATCATCCCGGAAGAGCAGGAAGCGCACGCCTATGACGATCTACTGACAAACGGCGGCCGCATCGGCAGGTGAGCGTCATCCCGCTTCTGCGAAATGATGCTGTGCGACAAGCACTGCGACGCAAGACAATGTGCAACAAAAAAACGACCCGGTCAGGCGAAGGAGTAAGCCCGACCGGGTCGTTCGGCTATGACTACGCACTGCGTGGGAATGGACGCAATGCCAGGAGGAGGTAAGTCTGATTTACGTATCCGTTGTACGTATCTGCCTGTGCGGCGCGAAAAAGGGGTGGACGGCCTGGCGAGACCGTCCCCCGAATTTCGTTTCCGGCTCCCCTGCCGGAATAAGGCGGGAAGGCGGTCAAGCTCCCGCGCTCTCCATGACTCCACTTAATCTATTGGCACGAGCCATGCCAAAAGTCCGAATATCTCATCGAATGACATAAGTACATTCATGGCAAGTGGATACGGCATTATCTGATTTGCGAACCTTCTCATTATCTTGTCACGGACTGGCTGTGGGCGGCCACTTTGTCATTTTCACTGGCTGCGGAAGGCCGAAAAAAGGGCATTTTTTCCCCGAAGTCCGGTTTTCATGCTCGCTTCATACGGCCGGCTGTGATACACTTTTATGAGATGTCAGGAGGAAGGATCCGCGTGACGAGGTCCGATGACACGGGATCCCGTATTGCAGGCGGTTGGATGGTGATGGCCTCGGAGCGGCCGATGAGCCGATAGTATTTTAGGTATTAACGGCAACGATTCAGGTCGTCGAAGGAGTGAAACGACACAAGGCCAGCAGCGTCCAGGCCGATTCGGCTCGATTGCACCGGGGCTGACACACCGTGCTGTGGGGGCGCGAGCTATGACGCATGCCCGCACAACTCATGTAGCGCAACGGCAGCGCGAACCATCTCGCGCTCCGCCGAAGCGTAGCGCTTTCACCTTGATCGAGCTGCTCGTGGTCGTGGCGATCCTGTCGCTGCTGATGGCCATCATCAGTGCGTCGCTGATCAATGTCCAGGTGGCCGCCAGAAGTTTCGTATGCAAGAACAAATTGCGCAACGTGGCTTTCGATTTCATCCGTTTTTCTGACGATTATGCACATCCTTGGCGCGGCGACAGTGACATGGATGGGAAACCCGGCTTCCGTGTCGTCGATTTTCAGGAACGCACGTACGGTATTGCCGAGTTCTGGCGGACGGAAGGCGTCCCCATGTCGGGCATCGGGCCCGGGACATTTCTGTCCGATCAGTACGATGCTACAGAGCAGCCGATGATCTGCCCGGCCGGTCCGCAGGAACTCCACCGTCGGCCGATGACTCCACTGGTACGCAAGCCGGTTTTCCCTGTCGAAAACGTCAGTATCGGGATGAATAAAAGACTGCACCGCGTTTCGCGAACCCTGAATGACGAGTTCGTGCGCGAAGACATCCGCATTTCCAAGCGTATCCTCGAACACCCCATGATCCCGCTGGCGTTCGACGTGGACGGCCAGAAGGCCTACGAAAACGATTTGCACTCTTCAAGCGGCATCCTGCCGTATTTTTCGGCTCCACCTCTCGAAACGCCCGACGTCTACACAAGTGGCGAATTCTGGTTCCCGAGTTTTCGCCACGGAGGCAAAATGAACGCGGCGTTCGTGGGCGGCCAGGTCCTTTCCACAAGGGATCCCGTCGCTACGTCCGGCTGGAACTGGGCAGAGCCGCCCATAACCCGATGAACCGCTTGCAATTCGATCGCCCCCTTCTGTTCGTACGGCTGGATATGGTAGAATTGCATACAGCGCGGGTGCCCCGACCGCGGGGCAGCCCGATAACGAGGGCAAGGCGTGAGGTTCAGGACTTCATGGCTTGCATGATGAACCGCAGTCTCTCATAAAGGGAGCCCGACGGACGTGGAGCTTCGCAGGAAATTCGTCCTATTGGCCTTGATCTACGTCCTGTCTCTTTCGGCGAACCTGGCGATCTCGGCCTACTGCATCACTGTCTACATCGACTCGGCCTTTCAGGACTTCCAGACCGGTGCGGTGTTCGAGCAGCACATTGACGGTGTGCGTCGAATTCTCAACGATCAACGCACGCTGCTGACCGAGAGCGAGCGACCGGCCGAAATCGAGCACCGCTACCTGGGGCTCGATGATGAACTGAATATCGCCATGGGCGCGTTGGTTCGCGCGTGGCCCGAGTTGCTGCCGGACAACCTGGTTTCTCAACTCAGGCTTGCCATGGATCGCAAGAGACAGGCTGTCGGGCCGTATCTGGGCGAGGCGAACCCGCCGAGGGTCGGCGGCGAACTGCCCGAAGAACTCGCCTCCAGCTTTGCCGCACTGACCCGCGTCCTGGCAGAGGCGAGCACGATCGCCGGCGAGCAACGCCAGATGGCAGTGACGCAAGCGGCGGACACGCAGAGCCGCGTCGTTCAGATCCTTGTGATTAACACCGCTGCCGGGGGGCTGCTGTGTGCACTGGGTGTGTATTTCGTCCGGAGTTGGGTTTTGACGCCCGTCGGTCAACTCCGTGAGGCGACCAAGCAGATTTCGCAAGGCCATTTCGAATACCGCATTTCGACGCGCGCGCGTGACGAACTGGGCAAACTGGCCGGTGAAGTGAACCAGATGGCTGCGACCATTGTCGACATGCAGACCAAGATGGTCGAACAGGAGCGTCTTGCGGCGGCCGGTGAAATGGTGACCCGGCTTGCGCACAACATCCGGAACCCGTTGGCGGGCATTCGCGGCTTATCGGAGACGACGATCGATATCAATCGCGATGATGCGGAGACCGTCGGCTGCCAGGAGCGCATCATCGCGACGGTCGATCGTTTCGAGAAGTGGCTTCGCGATTTGCAACAATCCGTCTCTCCGATGACGGTCAACGTGCGGCCCGTCGCGATCGAAGAGCTCTTGGAGGCGACGGTTTCGGCGCTGCGGCCGATGCTCGAGCGGCGCGGCGTCTCCGTGAAGGTCGAGGTCGATCCCACGCTCAAGGAGGTATCCGTGGATGCGATGCACCTCGAGCAGGCTGTCGTTTCGTTGCTGACCAATGCGGCCCAGGCGTCCGCGTCGGGCATGGAGATTCAGATCCGGGCCGAGCGTATCGCGGGCGAGCCCAATCATTGGTGCCTGATCGTCCAAGACCAAGGAGGCGGGATCCCACCGGAAATCCGTGAGAAAATCTTCGAGCCCTATTTCACGACCAAGCCAGACGGCAACGGCATCGGCCTGGCGATGACCCAGAAGGTCGTTCGTCTCCACGGGGGGCGGCTTTCGGTGGAGTCGGATCTCGGCAAAGGCAGCCGGTTCGAGATCCGCCTGCCGGGGGCACAATCGGAGGCCTAGATGGCTAATATCCTGATCGTCGATGATGAAGAGAATCTGAGCTACTCGTTGCAGGTGGCCTTGAAACGCGCGGGCCATCGTTGCCGGGTCGCCGAGAGCCTCCGTACGGCCCGCACCGAGTACCACCGCAGGCTGCCCGATCTGGTTTTGCTCGACATGCAGCTGCCCGACGGCAACGGCATCGACCTCATGACGCAGATGCACCTGGAAGGGTGCGATGTGCCGATCATCATGATCACAGCCTTCGGGACGGTGAGCAGCGCGGTCGAGGCGATGAAGCAGGGGGCCGTCGATTTCATCCAGAAACCGCTTTCGATGGAAGAGGTCTGCCTGGCTGTCGATCGCTGCCTCGAACATCGCCAGATACGAAATCGGCTCGATGCGTACACCGAAGCGCAACGCAGAGCCTCCGACGAGATGCAGATCATCGCAAACTCGGAGGGGATGAAGGGCGTCTTGACGCTGGCCCGCAAAATCGCCGAGGTGCCGGCCGACGCGCGCGGCGGGCTTGTGACGATCCTTATCCTGGGTGAGACCGGGACCGGCAAGGAGGTGATCGCACGGCACATCCACCACCGCAGCCCGCGACCGGATCGCCCCTTCGTGCAGGTGAACTGCACAGCCATTCCCGAAACACTCTTCGAGTCCGAGCTGTTCGGGCACGAAAAGGGCAGCTTTACCGACGCCAAAGAGACCCGCAAGGGGCTTCTCGAGATGGCGGGCGAGGGGACGCTCTTCCTCGACGAGATCGGCGACATGCCGATGACGACGCAGTCCAAGCTGCTGGTGGCTATCGAGAGCGGGCGGTTCCGCAGGATCGGTGGGACGGCCGAACGCACCGCCGATGTCCGCATCATCGCCGCGACCAACAGCGATCTCGAACGGAAGGTCCAGGAGGGGACGTTCCGCGCGGATCTCTACTATCGCCTTAAAGTTTTCACCGTTGACCTGCCGCCCCTTCGCGATCGCGGCGAAGACCTGTTTCTATTGACGGACTACTTCCTCGGCCAGTTTTGCCAGAAATTCCACAAGCCGGTCCCGGAGCTGACGCCCGAGACGCGACGCGTGATGGCGCGGTATCCCTGGCCCGGCAATGTGCGCGAGTTGGCCAACGTCCTTCAGCGGGCGGCGCTGGTCTTCGAGTCGGACACGATGGAACCCTCCCTGCTGGGGCTCGGAGCGGCTGAAACCGCGGAGCCTTCGGAGGGGACAGCCGATCGCCTGTTCGATTTCGATCGCGAGGATTGCACCTTGCCAGCCATGGAGAAACGGTTGCTTCAGGCAGCCCTCGACCATACGGAAGGCAATGTCTCCGAGGCGGCCCGGCTGCTGGGCCTGACCCGCGGCGGATTCCGCCACCGCATGGGCAAGCTGGGCATGTGAGACGCTCCGCATAGGGTTGTCACATCCTCCGGAAGAATTCACTGGCGCGGACAAGCACTGGCGGACAAGCCGCCAGTGGCACCCTGTGTTGGCACCCGAATGGGACTCTGCTCCCCTCTGGTCGCCGTTCTTTTCGGTAAGGACGGCCGCCACGGGGGGCGGCCGCTACATTCGCTCTCTTACGGGCGAGACGCTCGTACCACCCTACGAACAGCACGGGACCTACGAACAGCACGAGACGCAGTACCGCCCTGCAGGGGCGGCCGCTACATCCGCTCCCTCACGGTCGCGGTTTGCGAGAATTGCTCGGCTCAGGGGCGCGGGTCGGGTCGGCCGGGGTCTGTCATCGGCGGCCAGGTGGCGCGGTATTCGTCCTCGTACAGCCCGATCTTTTCGACCGGGATCGGCTCGAAGCCGAGACTGAAGGCAGGCGAGTCCGGCCGAAGTTGGAAGTCGCCCGCCTCGGCGTCAACGAAGAGCGGGTCCGCATCGACGAGGTTGTCTTCGACGCGCACGATCTGATCGTTGAGGCCGTCGGACAGGTCGAGCCACCGTCCGCCGACGCTGATGTTGCGCGTGATGACGTTGTACTTGGCCACGGCCGGCTCGTCGTCGTAGAGGGTGAGCAGTTCCGGGTACTTCTCGCTCCAAGGCGGCTCGCGGTAGGGGACGGCGTCGAGCCGATCGGTGAGCTTCGTGTTCGTGCCGTCGAAATAGGAACTTGCCCAGCCCAGGCCGCGGGAGTCGACGTGGACGGACGGCGTGCATTCCACGAAGACGTTGTTGTCGACGATGTTGTTTCTTCCCCCGCCGATCAGCACGCCGCGGCCGCTCTTGTAGACGATGTTGCCGTGAACGGTCGTGCCGCTCGTCCAGTCGTCCAGGTAGACCGACTGGTTGCCGACCCAGCTTTTGTACGTGCCGAGGTGATGGAAGTAGTTGTAGCGGATCACGTTGCCCCGCCAGGTCCAGTCCCGGCCGGTGTAGATCGCGCCGGCGTCGTCGGTCTCCAGGCAGACGTTGTGGATCTCGTTGTACTCGATGAGGTGCTCATTGCCATAGAACATCATCCCCTGGTGGGGTGCGTCATGGATGAGGTTGTGGGCGATGCGCTGCCCGACGCCGTTGATTTTGACGGCAGGGCGATAGGTTTTGTTGTTGCGGCTGTAGTGGTGGATGTGGTTGTTGAGCGCGAGGTGGCGGCTCGGAGTGAGTGTCACCCGATCTCCGCCGTCGAGAACGATGCCGCCGTCGCCGAGATAATAAATGTCGCACCCGATGACGGCGTGGTCGGAACCCTCGCGGAAGGCGACGGCCCAGCCGCCGATGTTGCGGATCGTGCAGCCGACGATCCGTACATGTTGGCCGCCCTGCACCGCGACGGCTGTGCCCCGGTTGAACTCGAAGGTGAGCCCGCGAAACGTGACGTGTTCAACGTTTTGGAGTTCGATCAGCGTGCCGAGCACGGACACGAAGGCCCGCGATTGTCGGATGTCCGAGGGCGGCCAGAAGTAGAGTAGGCCGTTCGTGCGGTCGAGGTACCATTCGCCCGGCTCGTCCAGCTCGCTGAGCAGGTTGAGCGCAAAGTAGCGCTGCCCCTGGCGGTAGCCGTAGTAGTGATAGGGTTCGACCAGTTTGATGGACCGCTCCTCGGTGTCGATGCGTTCGACTTTCTGGTATGCATCGGCCCAGTCCCAGAACCAGTACCCCCACAGCCAGATGTCCTCTTCCTGGGTCCACCGTTCGGGCCGATCGCCTTCGTAGCGGAACTTGCCGACAGCGTCGCCTGAGTGCCCGTGGATTGTGATAGGTTGGCCTCCGAGCAACTCGCCGGTGTGCCTGTAGCCATCGTTCGGCCAACGGGCGAGCGTCATGGGCCTGCCGTCGAAGAAAAGCTCGAAGCGGTCGCCGCCCGGGGGCACCTTGCCGAAGTCGGTCACGCCCGCCTGTTGGATGTCCGCCTGGAGAACGTGGCTGCGCGCCGCGGGGTCGAGCCGGTCGAGGATAGCTGCGTCCGTGACGGGCTCGAAGCCGGTGATCTCGCGCCCGCCGATGATGCGGACCTCCTCGTTGCCGTACGCGCGATAGGTTATCGGGGCCGACTCCGTGCCGCTGTCGGTGCTATTCAGTGCGAAGGTGCGGTCCAGCGTATAGATGCCGCCTCGGAGGAAGACGGTGATCGGGGCTGCCTGCCGTTGGGCTTCGTCCAACGAGCGGATCGCGTCGCGCGCGCGTTCGAGCGTGGCGAACGGCCCGTCCGTGCCTTCGGCGTCAGGCGATGCCAGCTGCCCGGTCCATGTGTCGTTTCCCTGCGGGCTGACGTAGAACCGGAGTCCCTCGGTGCCGTTAGCTGTGGCAGTGACCGCGCACAAGCTTGTCACCAGCCAGCAGATCCAGGTCGTCATAGCGCTGTTCCTTCCTCACCTTTTGGTTACGCGGGTGCCTTGTGCGTTGAGTTTACCACAGGACGGTGCCATTGACGAGGGTGACAGCCGCATGTTCAGCATGACGGGCAAGATGGCGTCTCGCCCGTCAGCGATGTGCCACTGCTCTGTAGCAGGCCGGGTGCCGCTGGCGGGTTGTCCGCCAGTGCTTCCTTACGTTCGCGGCGCGTTTGTTCGTCCGCCACGGGGGTCGGTCGCTACAGGGGGGCATCGGTGAAGACGTCCGCTACGGCATCGTCACGGGGTAGCTCAGCGAAGACGGGGCGGCGGCCGTTACAGACTACCCGCCGCTTTCCGGCTTACTCGCGGTCGCCGCTTTCACCGCTGTCGCCGCTGGCTGACAGGTGTTCGACGGTCGGGCCGAGGGGTGTGCGTTTTTCGCGAGGGAGGGCGGTACGGCTGCATTGGGCCATGTGGCACGCGAGCCGGATCGCGTTCTTCATGCTCTCGGGGTTGGCGACGTTCTGGCCGACGATGTCGAAGGCAGTGCCGTGATCGACGCTCGTGCGGATCACGGGCAGCCCGAGCGTCGTCTGGCAGGCGGACTCGAACGCGAGCAGCTTCACCGGGATGAGCCCCTGGTCGTGGTACATCGCCACGACGCCGTCATAGTGTCCCTTGACCGCTTTCCAGAAGATCGTGTCGGCCGGCAGGGGGCCGTCGACCTGCCAACCCGCCTCGCGCGCCATCACGACGGCCGGCTCGATGATCCGCTGTTCCTCGTCGCCGAAGAGCCCGTTCTCGCCCGCATGCGGGTTCAGGCCGCAGACGGCGATCCGCGGCTCTTCGATGCCGAACTGCGTCACGAGCGCGTGGGCCATCAGGTCGATCGGCTGGAAGACGCGACCGATCGTAAACGAGTTGCGCAGCTCGAAAAGAGGCTCGTGAATGCTCGCCAGCGCGACGCGCAGCCGTTCGGCGACGAAGAGCATCGTGAAACGCTTCGTATCGAACGCGTGCGCGAATTTCTCCGTATGACCTGGGAACCGCAGGCCTGCCAGTGCCCAGCTCTGCTTGCAGATGGGGGCTGTCACGATCGCGTCGAGCAGCCCTTTTTTGGCCGACGCGATGGCTGCGTTGATGAAACGCATCGACGCATCGCCGCCCTCGGCTGTCGCGCATCGGACGATCGGGCTGAAGATCGCCAGCTCGTCGAAGTCGGCGACGATGACGCCCGATTCGATGCGGGTTACCATCTCGTGCGGCAGCCGAAACCAGTACGGATTGATCTCCGCCTGGTCCGCGGCATACTCCATCGCCTCATTGAACCCGTAGATGATGAACCGCGCACTGCGGCGAAGTTCGGCGTCGGCCAGTGCCTTGACGATCACTTCCGGCCCGACGCCGGCCGGGTCGCCCATCGTGATGCCGATGAGCGGCCGTTCGCCGCCGTTCGCGTCGGACGCAGGCTGGCGCGCGCGGTTCATGGCGACCACCCCTGCTCTTTGAGCATCGCGACCGTCAGCCCGCCCGGTTGCGCTTGCCCGTCGCCGGCCATCCGGCGCAGCGTTTCCACGATCGTCCGCGCGACGATGTCCGTTTCGATGTTGACCCGGTCGCCCGCCCGCTTCTTGCCGAGCGTCGTCCGTTCGAGCGTGGCCGGTATCAGTGCGATGCTGAACGTATCGTCCTTGACCTCGGCGATCGTCAGCGATACGCCGTCCACCGCGATCGACCCCTTGGGGATCAGGTAGGGGCCCAGGTGGCGCTCGACGCGGAACGCCCACACCTGTTCGCCGCCGCTCTGCCGCACCCCGGTCACGACAGCTGTCCCGTCCGCGTGGCCCTGGACGATATGCCCTTCGAGGCGTTCATCGACGCGGACGCTACGTTCGAGGTTGACGCGATCGCCCGGCTGAAGCGCGCCGAGGGTCGATCGGGCAAGTGTTTCATGAACGACGTCGAAGGTGATCTCGCGCGGATCGCTGCGCGTCGCTGTCAGGCAGACGCCGTTGACGGCGATCGACGCGCCGTCGGCGATGGGCCGTTCCACTTCCGGCGCATCGAGCACGAGTCGTGCGCCAGCTGACTGGCGCCCGAACGAGCGAACGGTTCCCAAGGCCTGTACGATCCCGGTAAACACGATGCGATTCCTTCTTCGCGCATTCGAACCCGATACGAGCGGCGGATTCGTTTCATTGTTCATGCTAGCGCGCAGCGCGCGACAAAGTCAAGGTGACCGCACCGCCGGCGGGTGCTCCGGGCCGGGACGCCCCTTGGCTGCATTATGGGGCCATCCGCAGCCACAGCCTGCCACTTGCATCGGAGAGGTGACGGTCCTAGGATAGCAACGGAAACACGCCATGCTCGGGCAGCCTCGATGCGCGAGGCAGGTGCAACTCTGCGCGCAGCGGCCTCGCCTTGGAGGCAGCTGGAGCCGGTCGTGTCGAATGCACGGTCCTACAACTCCCACTGGATGAAGGAGGCTCCATGACCGAACCTTTTTATCATTGGCAACACAGGCTGTTCGGAGGTTTTCACATGGCCGGTTTGATCTTCGCCGTCGCTGCGCTCGGGCTGGCGATCTTC
>PWPN01000093.1 GCA_003557125.1 Phycisphaerae bacterium
CTGCGGACGAGGCCCTTTCTTTTCGTCTCCGGTACGAAGCCCTATCCTCCTTTGAAGAGGAAGGTCCACCCTAAAACAGCACCAATTGCGCAAGCTACTGAAAATCCGATGATTGTAGCACGACCTGTTCGTAAACGAATAGAGGCCCATAAACTAGCCAATGTGCCGATCGTCCATACCATCGTTGCGCATACCACTGCAACTCGTTGCCAACCTTCTGGGGCTAGAAATGCACCTACAGCAAACAGCGCACCAAGAACAGCCCAGCCTTTCGTGGCATATGCGATGTCATCAGCACTAAGGGCTCGTCAGCAAATATACGCAACAAAGCTGATGCCCGTCCAAGCTATGTGGAAGATGGCTTGACGGTGTAGTTCCATTCACCGTGGAATCGATGGGGAGCGAGGTGTAATGCAGCCATCTGATCGTCGGAGATCTTGACCTTTGTCGGGTAGCGGCGGTTGTCCAACTCGGCCCGCACGCGCAGCCCGCTCCGGGTCGTGGTCGAGCGAATCAAGTTGACCATGACCTCATGCGTCACCAGCGGCCGCCCACGCCAGTTCATGCTCACGTGCGAGAACAATCGGTGTTCGATCTTGTTCCATTTGCTCGTCCCCGGCGGCAGGTGGCAGACCGTGATCGGCATGCCCAACTCGCTGGCGAGCCTCTGAAGTTCCGATTTCCATTGGCGGACGCGGTTGCCATTGCTTCCACCACAGTCGGCACAGATCAGCAGTGACCTCGCCGCAGGATGCGCCTCCGCCCCCATCACCCGCCACCACCGCCGGATGCTCTGTACCGCGAACTCCGCCGTATCGTGATCGCAGCCCACATTCACCCAGCCCTCATCGCGGGACACGTCATACACCCCGTACGGAATCCCCTTGCCATGCTCCGGGTCGATAAAGTCATGCACCTTGACCTTCTCGGGCGTGCCTTTGGGCTGAAATTCCCGGCCTTTTCGCCCGTAACGGCCGATCAACTCCTTCTTCTTGGTATCCACGGAAATGACCGGATCGCCCGCCTTCGCGAACGCCTTCACCTTCCGGTTGATGTAGCGGAACTGGGCGTCGCGATCCGGATGCTGCTTGCCCTCGATCGTCCTGGACGTCGCCTGAAGGCTGTAGCCCAACTCCTTGAGCAGCGCCGCCACCGTCGTATGGCTCACCGCATGGCCTTGCCTCTTGAGCTCGGCCGCCAGTTGCCGTGTGCTCTTGCAGGTCCACCGCAACGCCGACTCCGGATGGCCGCGCGTGGCCGGGGCGACCAGCGCTTCCAGATCGCGGAGCAGCGTCGGGTCGGTCTCACTCCGCTTCTTCCGTCCGCCGCCTGCCTTGCGGATACGCTCGGGCGCTTGCTCTTGGGCATCCAGGGCATCGAGTTCCTTGAGCCCACGATGAATGGCCTGACGGCTGAGCCCACTCGCTTCGGCCACCCGCGTCACGCCACCGTGCCCGAGCAGGCGCGCCTGGATCGCAGCGGCCAGCCGCCGCTGCCGCTCGTTCAGATGCGGAGTAAGCATCTTGAAGTGCCGCCTCAGTTGGTCGTCCGTGACCATAAAACATACATCGACCTCAACTCCTCACAAACTGGAATGTTTATTGCCTGACAGTCCCAAACGCAGCGCGCTGGATGCCGTCCGGCAAGTCTACGCGCTGACCGACAGTGGCCATCGCGAGGTCGTCGATGCTGATTTGTCCGAGTACTTTGAAACGGTGCCGCATGCTGAGCTGATGCGTTCCGTGGCCCGTCGGGTCAGCGACGGGGCCGTGCTACGTCTGATCAAGATGTGGCTGCGGATGCCCGTCGAGGAACCGGATCGGCGAGGCCGTCACCGACGACAGGCTCGGGCAAGAAAGGAGAAACGGGGGATACCCCAAGGGGCTCCTGTCTCCCCGGTACTCGCGAATCTCTACATGCGCCGCTTCGTGTTGGGCTGGAAACAGTTGGGGCACGAGCAGCGTCTGGACGCTCACATCGTCAACTTTGCTGACGATCTGGTCATCTGCTGTCGAGGCACGGCCGATGAGGCCATGGCCGAGATGAAACGCATGATGGCACAGTTGCGGCTGACGGTGAACGAGCAAAAGACATGCGTGTGCCGACTGAAGCACGGTTCGTTCGACTTCCTGGGTTACACCTTTGGGCGCTGTTACTCGCGGCGCACGGGGGTGGACTACCTCGGGGCGCGTCCGGCGAAAAGACAGGTTAAGCGATTGCACACAGCCTTGCGCGAACGTACAGGGCGGCATCGCACGAACCTGCCTGTGCAAATGGTGGTGGCCGAGCTGAACCAATTGCTGGTTGGCTGGGCCAACTACTTCTCGCTTCGTCTGGGCCCGCTGAGTCAAACCTACGCCGCCGTCGATGCGCAAGCGCGATGGCGGCTTCGCCGGTGGCTGAACCGTAAGCACAAGCAGTCCGGGAATGGCGGGTTCCGCTATCCCGACCAGTACCTGCATGGCACGCTGGGACTGGTTGAATTGCGGTGCCGGCGGGACGGCTCCTCGAAAGCGTCCGCGTAAATCCCTTGTCCGAGAGCCGGTTGCGGGAGAAC
>PWPN01000144.1 GCA_003557125.1 Phycisphaerae bacterium
CCGGTCGTCGCAGTCGGAGTCTGGGGCACGCCTGTCATCCCTGTCGTCCCTGTTGTCATCGCATTCATGATCGCGATCCTTTCCGGGTTACGTTCCGGTTTACGTCGTCGATATTACACGGTCACATCCACGCCCGACGGCCCGGTCAGCACTTCGTGTGCATGCGTCGCAGACGGTGTCGCAGCCTCCGATTCGCGGTTCACATCGCCGTTCGATGCGGAACCCTCGGAAGCAGACTGCGTCGGATGCTCATGTCGGTCTTGGAACGCGGACCCGTCGCCGACAGACTGCTGCGTCGATCCGCCGTCCTGTTCCTGCCCTGAAAAAGTCGATCCGTCGTGCCCGCGCGCGTCGGTCGCGGGCGAAGGCTGACGGATTTGAACGTCGAGCTGATCAAGCCGTACGCCCTGGCTCTCGAGCGTCTGGCGAAGCTGGCCGAGGCGCGTGCGGAGCATGTCGTGACCGGCCTTGGTATCGGCTTCGATGCGCACTTCGAGCGTCTGGTCATGCATCCGCACGTCGATGCGCAGTTGCCCGAGTTCCGGCGGGTCGAGTCGCAAGGTCATCGATGCGTTTTTTCCGCCGATCGTGGAACGCACCACGCGAGCCATCTCCTGCACGGACTCGCTGCGCTGGAGGTTGAACCCGCGCTCCCCCTCGGCAGGTGCTGCCCCGCCGGGGCTGCGCGTCGTCACGGGCGATTGGCCAAGACGCGCGCGACCTGCCTGCTGCAGAACGTTCAAAAAGTCGGAGGGAGACGACACGGGGCGTGCCGCGTGGGCAAGGCCTCGCGCACCCGCACCAGCCTGGGCGCCGTCGACAGGGCTCGTTGCAGCTGTCGGAGCGATACGCATCGCTTGGACAGCCGCTTGGATACGCGACCCGCTGACGGCTGCGCCTGCCTCGGTCGCCGTCATCGCGGAATTGGGAAGCTCACCCGCGGACGGGCCGACCGGTCCCGGTTGCGGTTCCATCGTCGGCTGTGTTGTGCCGGCAGGTTGGTCCGCTGTCGATCGTGATGTCGACGCCGCGTCGTGTCGATGGCCTGCATGCACGGTATCGGTTTGGGCAGCCTGCGCGGATCGGCTGCCGTGGCTGGGCGCTGTCTCCGGAACCGCCTGTCCGCGGGCGTCCTCGACGGGGCGATCGACGTGCTGTTTGAAATCGCTTTCCTGCCCGCGGGATCGTTCCGCGCGAGCACGGTGAGCCGAACCGGAATCGTCGCGATTGTCGTCCTGGACCCGTCTGTCGTGTGTGGAAAAGTCGGCACGTCCGGTGCTATCGTCGTGCGACGCGGGTCGGCCGACCGAGGCGAAGTCGTCTCGGCCGGGGGCTTCCTCACGCACGCTGCGCGGGAGCAGCGCGTCGGCGCGTTGCTGCCGATGGAAAAGGCTGCCGATGGAGTCGGCCCGCTGCGCGAGCAACGCGTCGAGCCTCTCGGACGACTGGAACGTCTGGGCGAGGATCACCGCGAACAGGTCGTACGCAGACCCAGGCGCAGTATCCGCAGCCGCGGGGCGTCGCCCCGGTTGCTGCGTTCCCGTCGCATCGGCCGGCACCGTATCCACAAGGGACATCGGTACATCCTACCGACCGGGCGTTCGGACCATCCCCGCCGTCCGCCCTACCGTTCGTCGATCTTCTGAACCTGGTCCAGGATCCTCCTGATCCAGAGACGATCCGCCTCGTCTTGACACGCGTTGATGATGTTTCTGCGGCGGTTCGGATCCATCTCCATCAGGATCCGCACCACGTCCGCGTCCTTGGTCGTACCTCGGAGCAGGTCTTTGGCCAACTCGGGCTCCATCTGCGAGTACATGTCGAGTACCTGCTGGAACCCTTCCTGCTGACTCTGCTCCTGAAAAGCCTGCCTCTCCTGCACGAAACGCTGATTTTTTCTGTCGATCTCCTCGAGTCGCCGAAGGACTTCGAGTTGGACCGAGTCATTTAATTCCTGGCGCTGGCGAATTTCGCTTTCGAGCCGTTCGCCGATGAGCCGGAAGAACTCCTTTTTTGCCTGCGTCTCGGCAATTTCTGCGCGACTCGGCTGCGGGACCGATGGGCTATCGCCCGGCTCGACGGGGGCAGGCTCGGCTTCCCGGCCCTCGCCTCGAAGCACGTCGGCGATCAGCTGGGCCCGCTCTTCATCAAGACGCCCGCTGGCGACCAGAAAGCCGACAAACCCGATCAACGCAAACAGATTGATCAAAGCGACCAAAGCCAAACCGTGGTAGAGTCGTTTTACCATCGCTACACGCTGTTCCGTTTGAGGCCGAGCCGAAGGGCATCCATGACACCTTCAACCGGGACCGTCAGGCAACCCAGGTATTGGCTGCCACACTCTGTAGCAATCTCCGTGCCAGAAAGTCGGGAGACTGCCCATCCCAAACGGGCGAGACGCCCGTACCACCCCACTACGCTCACGCTCATACCACCCTGTTACGCCCGTACCACTCTGCCACAACTCCCTGCCCCCCACGCCATGCGACCCCCACGCCATGCGTCACACATCATGTGCCTATGCCATGTATCTGTTCAGTCGCTGTCACCGCATCC
>PWPN01000275.1 GCA_003557125.1 Phycisphaerae bacterium
CCTGAGACGCTGCCGATGGCGACCGCGGCCAACAGCCACATGACGGGAAGGCCCTGCAGCAGGTGGAGGACGACGCCAAGCGCCCCGCCGAGCAGGCCTCCAAGCAGCCCATAGCGCACGAAGCTGGCCCCGCCTGGACGACCGGGCCAGCGCCGTTCGACTAGGTACGACACGGGGAGCACGCCGAGGTAGGCGACCGGGACCGCCAGGAACGACGTGGGCGGGAACAGCCAGGACGCGATGGCGGCGGCGACGAGGCGGCGGAGCAACCCTTCGCGGCCGCGGCCCCCAAAGGCACCGATGATCTGTTCCTATGTCTCGCCTGCGATGGTCATCCCAATCTTGAGGCCATCCTCATGTCTGGAGCAACAGGGCGAGCCATCTAGAGCCATGATCGGTATGTGCCGGCTCAAGCTCCCCTGGTCAGGCCCTTCGCGCAACGGTCACCAGACCAAGTCGATGCACTCGCAATGCTAATTGGATCAGCCTCTTGAGGCTCGTACTTCGGAAATGAAGTGTCAATTCACTTGATCCGAGCGTGCGAAAGAGCAGTTGCTGCGCCCTACGAGTAGCCAACACCACTTCGGTCGTAGTTCACGTTAGAGCATAGTACTAAGCAGTAGGGGGTCGCTTGATTCCATTGACGAATAGGATGGAACTCAGACGTTGTGTTGTCTTTGTAGTACACGCTGTAGCTAGGGTACCGACTATGCTCACTTGCGATGCGGTAGGATCGAGAGCGAGCGATCGAGCTTACGGGAGAGTACGAAGAATCGACCGTAGCACTAGCGCAGTACGGATTGGGGACTTCATGATTCATGGAGAAGTAGCGCGCCCACGTCCCACCGATCTGAGCGTTGGCGGATATTCCGGATGAGCTAGCCGTACGTGCCGGGGGCTGAAAGATGTGGTTGTTGCCGATTAGCTTGTATAGACGGGTCTCCCCGATGGACCGTCGGAGCTCCCACCCATTGCTGGTCGGCCAGCCGAAGAAGAGGTCAGTCTCTGTTCGGTGAGTTCCAAAGGTAGGGCTATGGAAGCTCCGTTGGTCACCTCCGAAGTACTGATTGCTGCTTGCCTCGCAACCAAGGCCGAATGCGGGAACTGAGACATAGTGGTTGGCGATCCAGGTCCGTTGCCGAATGGTAGCATTCGTGGGCGTACTGGCGAGAGCACTGCTCGAACTCCAATTCGCGCTTGCCGATGGAGCAACCTGCAGAGTTGCGGCCTCATCCATTGCTTCGCGAGGACTCGCATCCTTCTCCACCTCTAACGCAGGGGCTACGTGAACCCCGACATCGTACATTGGGAAGGCTGCGTTTTCGGGTAGCTGTTCTAGAATACTGGGATCCTCGATGGCATCCTGTCGGCGAAGTACCTCGGCGTCGGCTTCGTCCCCTTGGGCAACCACCGAAAGCTCTGTGGACTCGGTGACTGGTGAGGAATGGAGGAAGGATGTTTCCTCGGTCTCTCCAAGTATCTCTTCGCCCATCTCAACTGTGTAGTTTGTAACGCCACGGATCGGATGCCATGCTAGTTTCACGGCCGATTCGCTTGCGAGGTAACTCATCGGGCCGAAACCATCGCTGGGATCGGTTGGGGGATGAACTAGTCCACGAAGTGTTCGAACGTCCCCGCCTTTGGCGTTTCTGAATGCGATTGCGATCCCGATTGGTGTGGAGTCTCTGGAATTACTCCAACCTAACGGCACTCTTGTTGAACTATCCTGTACTTCGATTATCTCGGACTCGACGGCCAAGTGGACGTCAGCGATCTCGTTGGCAGCGTGGATTCCAATGCCATCGCTTAGAGTCTCGACAGAGATGCCATGCAATGAGAGTGTAATATCTGAGCCGCCAAATGAAGTCTTGTGGTCGAGGTCATTGTCCACCTGCTCAGTGTTGTCCGACTCCCCCGCGTCCGGAGTATCGGAACTTGGGAGAAGCGCGACAAGTGTTGCCAATGCCATCGTCGCAGCGAAGCGGGATCGTTTGCTACCAACCATGTCTTCCCCGTATGTGAGTAGATATTCGGTTCGTGACACTCTTGTCACGGCACGAATGTCCCGGTCAAGTCGTTTCTCCCTCTCGAATGCAGAGAGAGCATGAACCTGCAAACGCCTTCCCACCAGCTGTGAATGCCGTCGCCGCGGCTACACGCTTTCCGAATCCCCTCAGACGACTCCGTCGATGATCCAACACGAACCTCTCCTTAGCACTGTCTGCATACCTTCTTGGGTTCCTCCCCGATCCCTGTCGAGGGCGAGTGCGCGGCAGTCTCACCGGAGAACGGTGATGCAGGACTGCCCGCTCGCGGCGGTCCAGCTGTTGCACAGCTGGGTGCCGTGGGGGTAGCTGCTGGGGTTGTGCCAGGTGGCGCGGAAGCGGGCGGGCCCGTCGGAGCAGACAGGGCTGGACCGATGAGTCACGCTGCCGTCGCGGATGAACCGGGCTTGGGTGCAAGTGGCGCCGGGGGCGTCGAACCAGGTCTCCCAGCGGTCGACGACCAGCCCGGTCCCCTCGACGCGGATGCAGACCTGGCCGCGGC
>PWPN01000335.1 GCA_003557125.1 Phycisphaerae bacterium
ATCCCGGACAGAATTGGCGAGACGCCCGTACCACCCAGATGGGTCGTGTGCCATTGTAAAACGGGTGCCACTGGCGGCTTGCCCGCCAGTGCTGTGCGAGGGACCGCGCGGGCTAAAGCCCGCGGCTCTTTGGACTTGCGACACTTGGACTTACGACACCCGTCATGCGTCTTCGGCGGGGCCCAGCCAGGGTTCGAGGATACGGTCGGCTGCCTGTTCGCCCGATTGCACGCAGTCGGGAATTCCCACTCCCCCGAAGGCATTGCCTGCCAGGGCAAGGGCCGGGTGACGGCTCGCAGCGGACTCGATCCGAGCGACGTGCTGCACGTGCCCGACCGGGTATTGGGGCATGGAATCCGGCCAACGGTGGATGTCCACGAAGTCCGGCTCGCCTTGCAGGCCGATCAGATCGGACAGGTCGTCTAAAACCGCCCGGCGGAGATCCGCGTCGTCCATGGCATAGATATGCGGCTGGACCGCACCGCCCAGAAAACACCGCATGAGAACATGGTCGGCGGGTGCCCGGCCGGCGAACTTGATGCTGCCGAACGTACCCGCAATCATCGACCGCCGCTCGGAGGACGGCACGACGAATCCGAACCCGTCCAGCGGATGGCGGATCTGCTCGCGACGGAATCCCATGGTCATCGTGGCCGACGATGCGTACTCGATGGAAGCCAGCGAGCGTGCCAGCGCGGGATCGAGATCGGCGACAATTTTGGCCGACGCATGGGCAGGGCATGCCAGCACGACCGCGTCGGCCGACACGTCCGGCCCGTTTTCGACGATAACGCGCCATCGCGTGCCATCGCGGGCGATTCGCTTTACCGGCACATGGGTACGCGTCGCACCTGCCAGGTAGCGACCGGCCAGCACGTCGACGAGCGTGACCATCCCCTCGGCCAGTGTCACGAACATGCCGTAACGCGCCCCGCTTCCGCGGCTGCCGGTACTGCCCATCCGCTTGGCTGCCTTGCGCATACCCAGGATCACACTGCGGTAGCGGTCCTCGAGTTCGAGGAATCGCGGCATCGTCGCACGGAGGCTGAGATGTTCGGGGTCGGCGGTATAGATCCCACCGACGAGCGGCTGAGCGATCCGCTCGAGCGCCTCGCGGCCGAATCGCCGACGGACGAAGTCGGCCAGGCTCTCGTCCTCGCCTGGTTCGCGCCGGCGCGCCGGCAGCACGACATCGAGACCCATCCGGAGTTTGCCGGGCCAGGAAAAGAGCCGACTCGTCAGGAAAGGCCAGATACGCGTCGGCGCCAGCAGCAGAAAACCTTCCGGGATAGGGTGAAGTCGCCCCCCTCGCACGACATAGACCCGTCGACGGTCCGGGTTCGTCGCGATCACTTCATTTTCGATGCCGATCCTTCGACACAAGGCTAAGGCGGCAGGTTTTTGCGTGATGAACGAGTCCGGCCCGCCCTCGACGAGGTAGCCGTCCCGGCGATAGGAAAGGAGACTGCCGCCCAACCGGTTCCGCGCTTCCAGAAGCGTGACGCCGACGTTGCGATCGGACCGCAGGGACCGCTCCACGACGCGATGTGCCGCGGCCAGACCGGCTACGCCGCCCCCCACCACGACGACCTGTTTGTCGGCTTGTTCGGACGCGTTCACGACTGCTCTCCGTGCCCGCTACGTCGGCCGTCGGCGCCATTGCGGACTATGGGCGATTCGACGAAAGCTCGTGCACCGCATCGACCAGGGCGATGACATGCTCGACGGGCGTATTGGGCAATACGCCATGGCCGAGGTTGAAGATATGTCCCGGCCGCCCGGCCGCTTTCTCAAGGATAGCCCGGGCACGGCGGCGAATCTCGGAGGGGCTGCCGAAAAGCACGACCGGGTCGAGATTGCCCTGTACGCCCACGTCGTAACCGAGGTGCTCCCACGCTTCGGCCAGGTCGACCCGCCAGTCCAGGCCGATGACATCCCCGCCCGCCTGCTTCATCGCCCTCAGAAGGGTTGCGGTATGCGTACCGAAATGGATGATCGGCACCCCGGGCTTGAGCAGGTGGATCAGCTCGTGCACGTGCGGCATGACGAATGTGCGGTAATCGTCGACGTTGAGGCAGCCGACCCAGCTGTCGAAGAGCTGTACCGCCTGCACCCCGCTGTCGATCTGGCCGTTGAGGTAGTCGGCCAGCACGATGACAAGGCGTTGCATGAGGGCGTTCCAGACGCCCGGGTCGCGATAGATGAGCATCCGGCTCTGCCGGAGATCCTGACTGGGGCCGCCTTCGATGAGGTAGCTGGCCACCGTGAAGGGTGCGCCGGCGAAACCGATAAGCGGCACGGTCGGGTGGAGAGCGCGACGCGCGAGCCGGACAGCCTCGAACACGAAGCCGAGCGACGCGTGCACGTCGACCTCGCGCAGGTTGTCCACGTCGCGACCGGTGCGGACCGGGGGGCGGATGGCCGGTCCGTGGCCCTGCTCAAAGGTCAGCTGAAGGCCAAGCGGTTCGGCCACAAGCAGAATGTCGGAAAAGAGGATGGCTGCATCGACGCCGAGCTCATCGACCGCCTGCAGCGTCACCTCCGCG
>PWPN01000247.1 GCA_003557125.1 Phycisphaerae bacterium
CGGGGGCAAGCCGCTCCTGGCGGTGATCGGGGGGATGCACCTGGCCTCGGCCTCGCCCGAGCGGCTGGAGCGCACTTTCGAGGCGATCGAACGGTTCGGGCCGCGCGTCATCATCCCCCTTCATTGCACAGGCCGCGAAGCGACGGCGTTGATCGCGGCGCGGTTTTCCGGTTCGTACCGCGACGGCCACGCAGGCGCGCGATTCGAGTTCGAATGACGTATTCTCTTACTCAAGGAGCCATGGCGATGTGCGAAGAATGCAGGATGCCCCTCATCGGCGAGGTCGCCCCCTCGTTCAAGGCTGAGACCACCCAGGGACCGATCACGTTCCCCGACGATTTCAAAGACAAGTGGGTGATTTTCTTTTCACACCCGGCCGACTTCACGCCCGTGTGCACGACGGAGTTCATGACGTTCGCCAGCATGCAGGCCGACTTCGAGAAGCTCGACTGCAAGCTGCTCGGCCTGTCGATCGACAGCACCTACAGCCACATCGCCTGGCTTCGCACGATCAAGGAGAAGATCGAATACAAGGGGATGAAGGGCGTCGAGGTGACTTTTCCGGTCATCAGCGACTTGACGATGGAGGTGTCCCGCGCGTTCGGGATGCTTCAGCCGGCCGCCAGCACGACGCAAGCGGTGCGGGCCGTCTTCATCATCGACCCGAAGGCGATTGTGCGGGCGATTCTCTATTACCCGCTCAGCAACGGCCGCAACATGGAAGAGATCAAGCGGATGTTGGTCGCGATGCAATTGTCGGATCAGCACCAGGTGGCCACGCCGGCAAACTGGCAGCCGGGCGACGAGGTTATCGTGCCGCCTCCGGGATCCTGCGGGATGGCCAAGGAGCGCGTGGACAAGCCCGCGGCCGACACGCGGGTACTCGACTGGTTCATGGTCCTCAAGAAGTGCCCGAAGTAGGCGCGTGCCAGGCCGGCGCATCGTTGCGGGCCGGCCGATTGCATGTTCTTCGGGCGCATGCACAGAAAAGGACTGTGTGATGGGGCGTTACGTTTACGGCCCGGTGCCTTCCCGCCGCCTGGGTCGATCGCTCGGCGTCGATCTCGTGCCGTTCAAGACATGCACGTACGATTGCGTGTACTGTCAGTTAGGGCACACGACAGCCCTGACGGCCAGAAGGCAGGCCTGGATCGAGTCGGGGGCCGTGCTCGAGGAGATCCGCGCGCACCTGCCGAGCTGCCCGGACTACATCACGCTGAGCGGTTCCGGAGAGCCGACATTGTGTACCGGGCTCGGCGAGTTGATCCACGGCATCAAGGCGATGACGCATGTCCCCGTGGCGGTCCTGACGAACGGCTCGCTGCTCTGGCGGGCCGACGTACGCGAGGAGCTTCGGCAGGCGGACCTGGTGATCCCGTCCCTGGACGCGGGCGACGACAGGCACTTCCGGTACGTCAATCGGCCGCACGAGGCGATCCGTTTCGCACAGATGGTCGAGGGGCTGGTAACCTTCGGCCGTGAGTTTGCGGGGCGCTGCGAGCTGGAGGTATTGCTTCTTGCCGGCGTCACCTCGACGGAGTCGGAGGTGGCCAAGATCGCAGAGTGGGCGCGGCGGATCGCGCCCGACCGCGTGTACCTGAACACGGTCACCCGGCCGCCGGCCGAAACGTACGCCGAGCCCGTACCGCACGCGCAGATGACCCGGCTCGCGCACCTGTTTACGCCACCCGCGGTAGTCATCGCGGACTACGCGGGGTCGCTCTGCGAAACCGCGTGCGCGGTCAGCGATGAGCAGATTCTGGATATGCTCCGGCGGCGGCCGTGTTCCGTAGAGGATGTAGCCGGGGGACTTGGATTGCATCCCAACGAGGTACTCAAGCGCCTCGACGATTTGGTACGACAGCATCGGATCGAGCGCATACCGCCAGCCTTGGGTACGTTCTATCGTGCTGTTCATCCATAAACAGCTGCCACATTCGCTCGGGGAGGGTGGAAACGGCTATCGGTTAGGCGACCAGACATTTCGGGCGATTGGTCGTGACATGCAGCAGCCGAAACTGTGGTATTATTCCGCGACGGAGGTCAGTAGTCGCCAGACCACGAGCTCCGGCCACGCGGACCGAACGCTTGCCCCAAGAGCCCGTCGTGCGTTTCGTGGTGGCCAATCTCCGGGACCGGTGTGACGAGCAGCCAAGCCCCAGAGTCAGAGCTCCTGCGACAAGCCCCTTGATGATTTCGCGCCGCGTCGGTTGGATTGAACGGACGTTTTCGAACGACATTCTGCACCTCTCTGGAGTGTGCGAGAAGGATTCGTATTGCCGCTGGACTTGGATATTCTGGCAAGGACGCCTTGCCCCACGGATCTCACGGCAGTGCAGTGGGACGACTTACCGAATCGTGAAGGGGAGCTCTACAAGGACTCGGAATTGCCCCGGAAGTGGGCTATTGTCTAGTGCCGTTTTCGGTGGGTGACTTTCGTTTTCGCAAGTCCTCTTAAAGTAGGGGGTTGCGCCTCGGCGTCATTCATGGTAGAGAGGGTCTCCGCGTGTTGAGAACCACCACATTCCTTC
>PWPN01000317.1 GCA_003557125.1 Phycisphaerae bacterium
GATCTACCACGCCCAGCGCCGCGTCGCGGATGGTTCGAGGTCGGCGCGTCATGGTGCGTCGTCTCCCCCGTCCGTGATATCCGGATGATCCGGGCGCACCAGGAGCCGTAAGACCATCGATCCGCACGCGCGCTCATGCACCTGGACAAGGGGCGCGAGGCTGGGGGCTTCGCGTCGGCTGAGCTCATGGCGGACAACGACCAGTGCCGACGGTGCGATCTGCGGCGCTTCGGCCAGACGCGTGAGCAGCATGCGGATCCCCGGTGCAGGGGCCGGGGTTGCCAGCATCCGGTAGGGCGGATCCACGAAAATCAGCTCATAGAAGGGCGGTGGCCCGGCGGGTGAAGGCTGCGGTTCGTCGGGCGGCGATGGAGGAGTCGCCAGCGGTGCAGTAGTGGCATCGGCCTTGATGACGTCGGCCTCGGAGATCAGGCCGAGGCGTTCGAGGTTGGCGATGAGCAACCGCGCGGTGGCGTGGTGCTGCTCGACGAACCGGCAGTAACGGGCACCGCGCGAGAGCGCTTCGAGTCCGAGGGTCCCCGTACCGGCGAAGAGATCGAGCACCGCGATCGGAGGCAGCCGTCCCGGCTCGGCCAGCCGTGCACCAAGCAGATCGAACAGGACGGTCTTGGCGCGATCGAGGATGGGGCGCGTCCGCTCCGAAGGCGGCGCGAGAATCGGTCGGCCCTTGAATCGTCCGGCGATGATGCGCATCGTGGATGCCTATCATACTTTCCGCGGTGCCAGCCTGCACGCCTGCGCGGAATGGAGGGTTGAGCGGCCGTGGGATGAGCCGTACAATCGCCGCTCTTTTAGGTTTACGATGATTGGGGAATTGCGATGAGTCGATCCGCGATACGAGCATCTTCAACGCGCAAGCTGTCGGCCAAAAATCCCTGTGCGGGCTGTGGAGGGCAGTGCTGCCAGTACTTTGCGCTGAACATCGACAAGCCGGAGACGCCCGGGGAATTCGAGAATCTCCGGTGGTATCTGCTCCATAAGGATTGTGAGATCTGGGTGGAGAATGGCGACTGGTATCTTCAGGTCAACCGCCCGTGCAAAGCGGTGAGCCGGGACGGCGTGTGTACCATCTACGAGGACCGCCCGACGATCTGCCGCAGGTACAAGGCCGACGGGTGCGACCGCAACGGCGATGGCTACGAGTACGAACAGCATTTTCGCGAGCCGGAACAGATCGCCGAATATGCCCGTCAGGAGCTTGCCCGGAAGCGCCGCCTCCGCCGCCGTGCCACAACGAACGGCAGGCGCAAGAAGTAGCCCCAATCCCTGTTAAGAGGCTCAACTCCAGGGAACATGGCGTTGAAATCACACAGGAAGGCGATAGGATGCGATCGGCTTCCTGCGGGGAAGGTGGACCTAGTCTGACCGTACGGTACAGATCGTCCCCCCGGGGAGGCATGTCTGCCCGGGCGGGTTGCAGCCAGTTCGCGATAGGCGGAAAGGACCGGAACAGCAGTCATGAAGTTTCAAGCGGTCAAGGGCACGCGCGATTTCTATCCGGAGGACATGGCTGTCCGCAACTGGATCGTGGACGCTTGGCGGCAGGTGTCTGCCCGCCACGGCTTCGAGGAGTACGACGGGCCGATCTTCGAATATCTCGATCTCTTCAAGGCTAAAAGCGGCGAAGGGATCGTCTCCGAGCTGTTTCATTTCGAGGATCGCGGCGGACGGGAGCTTGCGATTCGGCCGGAAATGACGCCGACCCTGGGTCGTATGATCGCGGCCAAAGCCCAGTCTCTGCCCCGTCCGATCAAGTGGTTCGCCGTCTCGCGGCTCTGCCGGGCGGAGCGTCCGCAGCGCGGCCGACTGCGCGAATTCTTCCAATGGAACATCGACGTCATCGGCGAAGACGACGTGATCGCCGACGCCGAGTGCATTTTCGTGATGCTCGATTTCCTTCGCCACGTAGGGCTCACGCCGTCCGAGGCTGTCCTGAAGATCAACTCGCGTGCGTTGCTCAGTGCGCTCCTCGAAGCGCGCGGATTCACGCCCGATCGCCATGAGTCGATCTACGGAGTTCTCGACAAGCGCGATAAGCTGCCCGAGGAAGAGTATCACGTCCTGCTCGACAAGATCGCCCAGTCCGACCGGGAAAAAGTCGATCTGCTGGCCCTCGTCCAGGCCCAGGGGCCGGGCGGGCTCGAAAGTATCTCCAAAATCGCGGCCGGCAATGCCGCAGCCGAAACGCAGGTCGAACGGATCGAAAGGCTGTGGTCGATCCTGCAGACATTGGGCGTGGCCGACTATTGCATGTTCGACATGTCGATCGTGCGCGGGCTGGCGTATTATACCGGGATCGTTTTCGAGGGATTCGGGCGGGCAGGGCTCCAACGTGCCATCTGCGGAGGGGGGCGATACGATCAGCTCATCGAGTTGCTCGGCGGGCCGCCCATGTCGGGCGTCGGGTTCGGCACGAGCGACGTGGTCCTGCTCGATCTGCTCAAGGACACCGGCCGACTGCCGGCCGATGCGTGCGTTTCGCGCCGGGTCGATTTTTTCGTCA
>PWPN01000269.1 GCA_003557125.1 Phycisphaerae bacterium
ACCCCGAAACACATCTGAAAAATCAGCCTAATATCATCTTTTTCAGTCCTGGACTTATTCAGCATGACTGCATTGCCCGCCAACTTGCGCCGCCATGGCATCGCCTGGCACCGTCCGGGTACTCCGCCCAGAAGAATCCGTTAATTATTTAACGAATGTGCTTGCCCCTTGGCTTTTCCTGGAGTATATTGTTAAAGAATTAACAGAAAGGATCGCTCCATGGCCAGAACCAGCTCTGAGACGCTCACGCCCCGCGAGGCCCAGATCATGGAGGTGCTCTGGAACAAGGGGGCCGCCACGGCCGAGCAGATCCGATCGGAACTGCCCGACCGCCCACACGACTCGACCATCCGGACAATTTTGCGTGTTTTGAAACAAAAAGGCTACGTGCGCAACTCAACCAAAGGGAAGGCCTACGTCTATCGGCCGGCGGTGAAGCGGGCCAGTGCCGAGCGCAGCGCCGTCCGTAGCGTGCTCCAGCGGTTTTTCGGCGGGTCGACCGAGGCCCTGGTCATGCGGCTGATCGAGGACGACCAGATCAGCCCCGAGCAGATCGAAGCGCTCAAGAAACGGATCGATACCTGAGACGGAAAGCTCCGGGAGGTAACCCATGGTGTCGGCGATCGCGATAAGCGAGCCTTTCTTGTATGAGGCTCTTTCAGCAGGAATTGACGTGTTGGCCAAGGCCACCGTGCTGTTCGCCCTCGTGCTGCTACTGAACGGCGTATTCCGCGGCCAGAAGCGATTGCTGGTCCGCTCGGCCGTCTTCAACGCGCTGATCGCCGGGCTGATCCTGTTGCCGGCGACCACTTTCATGTTTCCGCGCCTGCGGGTGCCCTGTTTGCCGCCCTTGGATGCGACGGTAACAACGGAAGCAGCCGCTTCCTTGGAGCCGGCGGTTCCCGACGATTCAGTGGAGCATCAACCGCCCAAAAGTTCGGAACCGTTCAGGGGGCTGTCCGAGCGCTACAGGCCGATACCTGTCGAATCGTTTGCTGCCTTCACTGAGCATGATCCGAGCCCGATGGAACCGGAACGCCTGACGCCTGGGGAAGCTGCGGCTGCTGCTACGGGAACGGTCGAGACAGCTCGGACAGCCGACAGGTCGAAGGGGCCTTGGTTTCTCATGCGGGTAGGCCTGCCGGTGCTGTACCTGGCCGGTCTGGCGTTGCTGCTCGTACGGCTGTTATGTTGCTGGCTGGCAGTCCGACGGCTCCGGGGGACGGGGCAGGTGTTGTGGGATCCGGCGTGGATTGTCCCTCTGGAACGGTGGAAGAGGCGATTGGGCGTGACCCGGCCGGTCCAACTCTCTGTCACGTCGGCAGTCAATGTCCCGGTCATGCTTGGCTGGCTGCGACCGACGATCCTGATTCCCGACACGCTCGTCTCCTCGTTGAACGAAAAGCAGCGCGCGGTCGTTCTGCTCCACGAACTTGCCCACGTCCATCGGCAGGATTACGCGTGGCAATTTTTGATGAAGCTCGTACAGGCTGTCTACTGGATCCATCCCCTGGTATGGGTCGTCGGACGGGCGGTTTCGAGGATTCGCGAGCAGATTTGCGACGATTTTTGCGCTTACCACGCCACCGCGCCACGCGACTATCGGGACACGCTGGTGGAAGTGGCCTCGGGCCTGACGCGCCGCCCTGCCGTTTCGCTGGGCATCGCCATGGCGCGCGTGCCTCAGATCGGCGAACGGCTGGACCGTATCGACAACGGGCACCGCGCGTCGCGCTGCCTGGCCGGCCGATCCGTGCGCATCTTGGCGATCTGCCTGGCGCTGGCAGCCGCGGGGGTTTTCGGGTCGATCGAACTGGCTCGCAGGGCTTCCGAGGACGATACGCGCCCGGGCTCGATCACGAACGCGGCGGTTGACGACGAGCATGTCGTGACAGAGGACGACGACGCGCCCGATGGCGTGAATTCTCTCGGTTTTATCGTGCCGATCGATCGGCAAGAGACTGGCGCAGATGCATCGGCCGGTACGCAGTCCGGCACCTACACGTGGGATTTGACATGTAACGTGTCCAGCCGACTCGTCTATGGCTGGTTTGTGATGCAGGACGGCGCCATTTGCGAACACATGGGCGGAAGCCAATCGCTAATCGCAACGACCGCCCGATTGCGACTCGAGCTTCAGATCACAGCCGATTCGTTGCTGGAAATGTCTGTCAAGCAAACCTCGCAGAGAGAGGAGGTTGCAACAAAAGACGTTTTGTCAATGGGGACCGTCCGGATGGCGGTGCCCGAGGACGCCCGGTTTGTAACCAACAGCCTTAACCGGGATCTTCCGCTGAGCGACCATTACGTTCTGCTTTGGAGCGGGGAATGGATACGCGCCGACAAGCCAGTCAAATCGGCTTGGTATGTGGCGAGGCTGCAGGATGGCCGGGAGCCTCCCACCGGTGGATTCAACCGCGACGAAGTCGAGCGTGCTCTTGCCGAGGCCATCGACGCCGACAGGCAAAGCGGCCATATGACGGAAGGCCTCCGCCAGCAGGTTCCGGCAGCCCGAGCCCAGAA
>PWPN01000133.1 GCA_003557125.1 Phycisphaerae bacterium
AGAGCCGTACGAATCCGGCTTGGCCTCGCCCGCCGGCGAAGACCTGCGCTTTGACCACGACGGGCCCGCCGAGGGCCTCGAAGGCAGCCTCTGCCTCCTGGACGCTGTCGACCGTTCGGCCGGGGGGTAGGGGGATGCCCGCGTCAGCCAGCAGTGGCCGTGCCTGATATTCGTGGATCTTCATCGATGCGAAGCCTCTTGCCGTTCGCGGAATTTGATCTGTCGCGTCCTCGGCCTATTGTTGTGACCCGAACGGGTTCTGGCAACTGGCCCGGATGCGGAGACGTGATTAATATGGCGGGCGCTACAGGCTGGGAAGGGCGTCTTGCCTGTTCGTCCGGGATTTCGCAATGCCTGCCTGACGGGCAAGATGCCCGTCCCACCCGGCAGAAGGTCTGTCTGCAAAATAGGGTGGTACGGGCGTCTCGCCCGTCTGGAGTACGAGCGCGCATTGGCGGACAAGCCGAGCGCGCACTGGCGGGCAAGCCGCCAGGGGCACCCATATGGGGCGGCCGTTACAGGACCGCTTCCTTACGGTCGCGGCTCGGATCATGGCATAGTCGCTCCCTTACGGTCGCGGATCGGATCATGGCGTACTCGCGCTCTTACGGTCGCGGCTCGGATCATGGATGAAAGGCAGGTTCGCGTGAAGATCGCGTTGGCACAGATCGATCCGCTCGTCGGCGACGTCGTGGGCAACAGTACCAAGGTGCTCGATGCGATCTCCCGTGCGCGGAGTCTCGGGGCATCGCTCATCGCTTTCCCGGAGATGACGTTACTGGGGTACCCGCCGCGCGACCTGCTGCTCAAGCCGAGGTTCGTCCGCGCGAACGTCGAGGCGGTTCACCGCATCGCCGAATCGTGCGTAGGCATTGCGGCCCTGATCGGGTTCGTCGATCGCAACGCCGACAGCGTAGGCCGACCGCTTCGCAACGCCGCTGCCTATTGCCGCGACGGGGCCGTCCGCGAGATCGCTTATAAGTCGCTGCTGCCGACCTACGACGTTTTCGACGAGTGCCGTTACTTCGAGCCGGGGCCCGACGTGTCGCTCATCGATCACCACGGCACGCCGCTGGGCGTGAGCATCTGCGAGGATCTCTGGAACGACGAGCAGGTCGTCGGGCGGCGGATCTACGCGGGCGATCCCATCGGCAAACTCGCAGCCGGTGGCGCGCGGATGCTGATCAACCTGTCAGCGTCGCCTTTCGAGAAGGGCAAGCACGCGTTTCGCGAACGGCTGTTCAGTCACCAGGCCGCCGTGCATCGGCTGCCGATCCTGTTCGTCAACCAGGTGGGCGGCAACGACGAGCTGATCTTCGACGGCGCGTCGATGGTGCTCGACGCATCCGGTACGCTCATTGCGAGAGCCAAGCCCTTCGCGGAGGACCTGCTGCTGGTCGATCTGGCGACGGCAGGGCCGGCTCGGATCGAGCCCTATCCCGAAGATCTCGCCTCGGTATACGAGGCGCTTGTTCTGGGGACGCGCGATTACGTGACCAAATGCGGGTTCGAGCGCGTGCTGCTCGGCCTGTCGGGCGGCATCGACTCGGCGGTCACGGCTGCGATCGTGGTCGAAGCGTTAGGGGCCAAGGCGGTGACGGGGGTGGCCCTCCCCTCGCGATACAGCAGCGACCACAGCCAGAGCGACGCCGAAGCATTGGCTGCGAACCTGGGGATTGACTATCGCGTCATCCCGATCGGATCGATTCATGACATTTTCGAACAGTGCCTCGCACCGCATTTCGGCGATCGCCCCGAGGACGTCACCGAGGAGAATATCCAGGCCCGCATCCGCGGCAATCTGCTGATGGCCTTGTCGAACAAGTTCGGTTGGCTGCTGCTGACGACGGGCAACAAGAGCGAGTTGGCTGTCGGGTATTGCACGCTCTACGGCGACATGTGCGGCGGGTTGGCCGTTCTGAGCGACGTGCCCAAAACGATGGTCTATGCGCTGGCACGCGATATCAACGCGCGTGCGGGGCGCGCGGTCATTCCCGACTCTTCGATCACCAAACCGCCGTCGGCCGAGCTTCGCCCCGACCAGGCCGACCAGGACAGCCTGCCGCCCTACGCGATGCTCGATGCGATCCTCGCTCTGTACATTCACGAGGAGAAAAGCACCGAGGAGATCATCGCAGCCGGTTTCGAGGCTGACGTCGTGCAGCGGGTGGTTCGGCTGGTCGATACGAACGAGTACAAGCGAAAGCAGGCGGCGCTGGGCCTGAAAGTGACCAGCCGTGCGTTCGGTGTGGGGCGACGGATGCCCATTGCCGCCCGGTTCCGGTATTGAGGTCCGGCGGGTGGCCGAATCGATGGCGGCTATGGGCAGGGCGCCACGGTCGCATTGAGGTTGTTACGAACAGAAACCATGTCCGTCACCGACACGGAACCGTCGGCGTTCACATCGAGGTGACATTCTCCGGTCGTTACCGTTTGATTCAGTGCGTTGCGAACAGCCACCATGTCCGTCACGCTGACTTGCCCATCACCGTTGACATCACCCTGCAATACGCGAATGCATA
>PWPN01000018.1 GCA_003557125.1 Phycisphaerae bacterium
GGGCTGTTGCTGCTGCTGACCGGCTTCGTGCAGGGCTTCGGCGCCGAGGTGCCGCCCAAACTGGCCAGCCGTCTGAACGGCCCTTTGGATCAAAGGGCCATGCGGCAGTGGTCGGCCTCAGACCGACCCCGGGAAACCCCATGAATCGAGTCACAGCCTCATCCTGAACGCAGGCACCACAAACCGGTCCTCATTGTCGATACCGCAAACGCCGAACCTGTTGTTTGAGGTCGCGTCGACCGTCCCGCCCGCGATCACCGACGCGCCTTCGATTCCGCGCATGTTGGCCGTGAACGACACATCGCCGGCGGCTATGATCTGACTGCCGAAGAGTCCCATGTTGGCAGTGAGTGTGAAATCACCGAGGGTGATGATGCGCGACCCGCCCCCGGCTGCGCAGTTGTCGTCAAGCCCGATGTCCACCCAAGCTTGCCCGGTGATCGCGTTTCTGGCGGTATTCGTCGAGGCAAGCGTGACGTTGTGAAGCTTCGAATGCGTGCCAAGGTTTACCATGCAATTCGTGACGATCACGACATCGCGCAGCGTCTGATGCCCCGGCAGCGATAGCGTTCTGTTGCTGTTCGTGCAGCGCATCTCGTGGATCCGCCCCTCGGCAAGACTCGCGTTCGTCAGGGATTGGTTGCCGGTGACGTTGTGGATGATGGGAACCGGATCCGTGATGTTTTCGGGCAGAAACGGAGACTGCCCCACGCGCAGATCGTCGATGATGTCGTCGAGCTCGTCGAGGAACGGGATATCCATCCGCGCCTCGTATAGTGCATCCTCCAAGCCGGGATTGTTTCCAAAGCCACTTCCCGGCATGTCCAGATCGGCGAGGTCGGGCATTGAGACGCGGGCCCCCTCGCCGAATTCGTTGTTGTTCCGCAACCAGACGTGATCGTTCGAATGAACGCAGTATTCCGGGCCGAACTCGTTGTTCGACCGAATGATTATCCGGCCTTCTGCCGCCAGTCCCTCGGTGAGGCATGGCGGTCGGGTGCTTACGTACACGGCTTGCGCGGCAACGTCGAAAGAAGCGACGCCGGCGAAGCGAAGCAGGAAGGTGCGCAGCTCGTTCGACCGGCTTCTGGTCTGACGCGTGGTGACCCGAACTGCATTGCTTGACGTGGCATCCGGCCTGAAGGGATTCTCCGGATCGACCTCGGGCTCCCATGAGCCGAACTCGATGTCGTCCGCGGTCAGTGACGCGCCGAAGCGATCCGATGGCATATTCAGCGCGTGCAGAGCCAGCGCCTGGGACTTCGCGCCGTCAGGATTTCCGCGTTGACGAGAGACCAGAGCTGCATGCGCGGCGCTGTCTGCGGCGATCTGAAGCTGCGTGCGCGCCGAGTAGTGATAAGCCAGATCCAGCGCCAAGCCTGACAGAAATATTATTACCACCAGCGTATAGAGGCTGAAGGCGGTGAAAAAACCCTGCTCGCTGCGCAGGAAGGCGCGCGGAAGGGCGGTTGTAAGGGGCCTGTCACTCATCGCGATCCTCCGTGGCGATCGGGCAGCCTTCGTCGGTCCTTGAGCAGGTGGAGGATGAAAATTATTCAAGTCGCTGCTCCAATTTCGGTGCGATTCGGACAGTTAGAGCACTGATTGCCGGCACAAGTGGGGCCAAATCGCGGCAAGCCGGCGACTGTTTCCCTCAGATCGCACATTTCTCGCGCCAGCGACACTTACCGATCGAGCTTGAGATGCGACCCGACACCATCGGCGCGGCGCCGGTCGGCATCTCATCGACCAGCCGGGCGACGATCCTCCGACCGATGCGGGTTAGCACGGCTACTTCGTCTCAATTTTGTCGTGGTCTGGCGTCCGGAACCCGAGTTGACTTAAGCGGCGGCCACAGGGCCGAGAGCGAGGCGGCATTTGCATAGTGATCGAGCATGCTGCACGGCGCACGAATGTCGGAGATGGGCTCGGGGCAGCCATTGCTAGCTGCTGCGGCCGCGCGATGATCCTAGCGGCCACTGTGCGGACGACGCTGCCCTTCGTCGAACGGCTGCTGCCGGGGCGGGACACAAACGGTGAATTGTTTTCGGCCGAGAACCGCCAGACACATCCCCTCGGCCAAGCCGTGGCGACGGATGCACGGCAATCTGCTACTCTCTCCTCTCGCTGGCCTTGACTCGCTGGAGAGCCGGGCCGTTCCCTGCAACAGGGCTTTCGCGGTTTCGGAGCTGTCGTGAGGTCAGAGGTTCAGCAAGATGCCCACGCGGGCCCGCACGGTCAGATCGTTCAGATCGTGGGGTCGCACAATGTCGTTGTGCAGGGCGGCGCGCAGCCTCTCGTGCTCCACGACTACCGCCAGGCGATGTTTTCCTCGGCTCCGGTGGAGCGGGCAGGGGACGCCGAGGGCTATACCGCGACAGGGCGGCGGGAACTGGGCATTCTTCAGCCGTGGAACCTCAAATCGCTGCCCTTCGTGGGGCGGTCGGTCGAGATGGCGGCGCTTCGCGCCTGGCTGCAGGATCCGGTGCCGGTTTCTGTGAACA
>PWPN01000342.1 GCA_003557125.1 Phycisphaerae bacterium
ACGGGGCTCTCATTCATGCAGGCAGAGCGGACCTTCTCGAGCACCGTTCGCATCATCGGGCATCGCGTCACGATGCTGGCGAAGCCGTACTGATCCTGCATCTGACGGCGAAGGCTTTCGAGTTCGCTGCGCAGGCTTTCGGTCGTTTTCTTCCATTGCTGGTTGCTCAGGACGGTTTCGGTAGCGTCCCGCATGACACCGATGACGTATTCTGCCGTTCGATGGTGATTTTCGCGGATCGGCGTATAGAGCACTTCGACCCATCGCAGTTGGCCGTTCTTGGTTTTGATCTGCATGAGGTGCCTGGCGAAATGGACGTGGGCGTCCTCCAGGATGCGTGCCGGGCACAATTGGCCGCCCAGGGAACGTCCGTGCTCATCGCGACATTCGAGCACCTGCCAGCAGGCAGTCGGCCCGGTTGAGAGTTCACTGGCTGTGTAACCCGTGAGCTTTTCGCAGGCTGAGTTGCAATAAAGGAACCGACGTTCCTTGCTCAGGACGAACAAACCGTCGTGCGTATTGGCCAGAATTTTGTCCAACGTTATTTCTTGCATCGTCTGAGGCATGACGACCTCCCTGTTAACTCCCTCAGCATCTCGTATTCCACAACCCCTTATTGTAGCGGTGCAATTGTCACGGGCAACATACAATGTCATACATGTGGGGCGTCTCAGAAATGCACCTTGGGCTGATTTCGAGGGTAGGGCAGTCCGGGAGCTGTTGGCAGTAAAGGCGTGCGACGTTAATATAAGGCGTCTCACTCGGAGAAATGCAGTCGTAAGAGGCGCCCGAAGGAAAAACGAAGAACAACGAGGTGGGCAGCTCTTTTAAGCGTGGAAGCAATAGCTGCATTTAGAATTTAAGCAGCCGAAGTGGCGGAATTGGCAGACGCGCGGGATTCAAAATCCCGTTCCCGCAAGGGAGTGAGGGTTCAAGTCCCTCCTTCGGCAGTCCCGTAACCTGTGGGTTGTCCCGTAAGTGTGGGTTGTCCCGCAACTGTGGGTTGTCCCGCAACTGTGGGCCCATATCTGTGGGTTGTCTCACTGCAGCGTCCGCTCCTCCGTCTTGGCCTTCGGCTGCGCCGCGACTTCGCCGTGGCGGACGTTGTCTAACCTGTAGCGTCCGCCCCCCGTGGCGGACGTTCTGATGCGCGCGTTGTTTGAATGGGCGATGAGGATCGACGGGCAAGATGCCCGTACCACCCTGTCATCATCCTACCCGCACTGGCAAGGTGCGGGGATCAGGCAGATGAATTCGCAGCTTTCGGACGTCATATTGCAGAACTGGTGCATTTCCCCTGCCGGCACGAAGATCACATCGAGGGGTTTGAAGGGTCGGTCGCCCTGTTCGCTCCGGGCCACGCCGGTTCCCTTGAGCACGAGGACCTCGTGTTCGTAGTCGTGGCGATGGTGAGGCGTGCATCCGCCGGGCTCGATCTCGAAATGACGCATGTGGAAATTGCCCGCGCCGTCATCGGGCCCGATGAGCATCCGAATCCGGGCGCCGCGGGCACCGTCCATGATGACCGGCTCCTGACGATGTGCTTTTAACGCTCTGATTTTCACGCCTGTTCACCTTCTATCTGCATATCTGCCAGGCTGATCCGGCCCGGTGGCGAATGGTTACTCAATGACCGTCACTCGAACTCGGCGGGCGGCAGGCCGGCGGCGACTGCGGACAGCTTGTCGGGTGCGACGATTCGGATCCGTTGGCTGTCGACCGTCTCGATGAGTCCCGCGTCGGCCAGTCGCCGGAATGTCCGCGAAAGCGTCTCGCTGGTCAAGTTCAGATGGCTTGCCAGGTCCTTTTTGAGCATCGGCAGTGTCACGACGCCGCTTTCGCCACCCGCCTGGAGCAGGTGCCGGGCCACTCGGCCGGCCGCATCCCGCAGCACGATGTCTTCGAGCAACCCCACGAGGTGCCGGACCCAGCCGGCGAACCCGTTCATTAACTGTAAACAGAGTGCATGGTCGGTTTCAAGGGCATGCAGGAGCCGTTGCTGCGGGATCAGCACGCACTGCGAATCTTCGGCTGTATCTGCCGAGGCTGGGCAGTCGAAACGCCCGATGGCTGCGACCTCCGCGAACGTCATGCCGGGGTAGGCCAGGTGCAGGACGTGCTCTTTGCCGCTGGGGGCGAGCTTGGTGACGCGGACGACCCCGCGACCCACGACGAAAATGCCGGGGCACGGGTCGCCCTGGTGAAAAATGACGTGCCCGCGGGGGTAGTTCCGAACGATGGAAAACCCGGCCAGTTTGGCCAGTGACGCCGGCGTCAGGCTCCGAAACAGTCCGCAACGGGCCAGGATGTCCACCACCTCGGAGCCCATGCCCTTTGTACCCCAGAAAGAAATTTCTGAAAAATCGCCGTCGGCTTGACCCAGATCAAGGACGCCTCGCCCGTTGCGTGCGATACTTCGTGCGGCCGTGGGCGAATATCCGACCCGCCGCCGGAGGTGCTTCATGCTACGCGAGATTGTCGTGATTGACGAGAGCAAGTGCG
>PWPN01000172.1 GCA_003557125.1 Phycisphaerae bacterium
CCCGGAGCGTTGGCCATGACGGCCCTGATCGCGCATCGGCTTAACGGGACATGGGACCGCTTCTGGGCCTCACGGCCCCTACAGCGGGCCGCATAGTGCCCCGATGCGTCGGATGCACCCCACCGCGGCGCGGTACGGCTGCCCGTCATGACCCTGGTGACCTTTCCCGTTATAATCCTGTATTGCACATACTCAAGGCCTCAGCGGCAGGAAACCACCCATGGCAGAACCGGTGACCCCATTGTCGACGAGTCGTCCCGATGCGCGAGGACGTTATGGAACGTTCGGCGGGCAGTACGTTCCCGAGACGCTGATGCCGGCTGTCCACCAGCTGGCCGAGGAGTACGAGCGGGCGCGGAATGACGCAGCCTTCTGGACTGAACTGAACGGCTATCTCAAGGACTACGTCGGCCGACCGACCCCGCTCTACCACGCGCGTCGACTGACCGAACGGCTCGGCGGTGCGCAGATCTATCTCAAGCGCGAAGATCTCACGCACACGGGCGCGCACAAGATCAACAACACGCTCGGCCAGGCGCTCTTGGCGGTGCGGATGGGCAAGCGGCGGGTCATCGCCGAGACCGGTGCCGGTCAGCACGGCGTGGCCACCGCGACCGCAGCGGCGGTCCTCGGCCTCGAATGCGTCGTGTACATGGGCGCCGAAGACGTCCGCCGTCAGAAACTCAACGTCTTCCGGATGGAACTGCTCGGTACGCACGTCGTGCCCGTCGACAGCGGCCAGAAAACGCTCAAGGACGCCATCAACGAAGCGATGCGCGACTGGATGGGCAGCGTCGAAAACACGCATTACGTCATCGGCAGCGTGATGGGCCCGCACCCGTTCCCAGCCATCGTCTGCGACTTCCAGTCGGTCGTCGGACGCGAAGCCCGTGCGCAGTTTCTCGAAGCGACCGGCCGACTGCCCGATCGGGCCGTCGCCTGCGTCGGAGGCGGCAGCAACGCAGCCGGGCTGTTCGCACCGTTCATCGAGGACGACTCGGTACGGCTCATCGGCGTCGAGGCGGCCGGCGAAGGGCTGACGTCCGAACGGCATGCGGCCACGCTCTCCAAGGGACGCCCCGGCATCCTCCACGGGATGTACACCTACGTGCTCCAGGACGACGACGGCCAGACCTTGCCCGTCCATTCCGTGTCGGCCGGCCTGGACTATCCCGGCGTCGGGCCGCTCCATGCGGCCTGGAAAGAGAGCGGGCGCGTCGCTTACGAATCGGTCTGCGACGACGAGGCGCTCAACGCTTTTGTGCTGCTCAGCGAGACGGAGGGGATCATTCCCGCACTCGAAAGCGCCCATGCCATCGCCTACATCGCACGCGTCGCGCCGAGCCTGCCGCGCGACGAAGCGATCGTCGTCAACCTGTCCGGCCGAGGCGATAAAGACTGCGTCGAGGCAGCCCGCCTGCTCGGCAAGCACATCGGCTGACGGTTGTGCCATCCTCTTGTCTGTGTCATTTCGGATGTAGCGGCCGCCCCCCGTGGCGGCCGTCGGTCAAACAGCAAGCACTCCACGGACAAGCACTGGCGGACAAGCCGCCAGTGGCACCCATGCGTGCGGCATCCGAGCCGCGACCGTGAGGGAGCGGATGTGCCGGCCGTGAGGGAACGAATGTAGCGGCCGCCCCCCGTGGCGGCCGTCTTCAACTCAACGGGCGAGACGCCCGTCCCACCCAGTGATTCGAATGCCCGTCCCACCCAGTGATTCGAATGCCCGTACTATTCTGGGTAGGGATACGCTCGTGCTATTCTCGGTAGGGATACACTCGTGGCGCCCGCTTCTTTCCCCCCTTATGAAGGGGGGATCAAGGGGGGTTCTTCCATCGTCGCGTGGCTGAAATAGACCCCCCCTCGCCCCCCCCTTTGCAAGGGGGGGAATCGCAGCACTGGCGGACAAGCGCCAGTGGCACGCGGCGCACGAAGGCAGATATCGTCACAGGCCTTATGCGAGATTGGCTGACAGCTCCTGCAGCAGCTGGGTGATGCGCACGTTTGACGGGCAGGCGTCGATGCATCGGCCGCACTGGTTGCAGCGCTGCGACGGGTCGTAGCCCGCCTTGGCGTAGAGCTCGCGGGCCATCTCTTTTTCGTTGTACTGATGGATGTACGCGTGGTAGCGGATCATGTCCGTCACCGCGATGCGTTCGGGGCAGACCGGCTCGCACGCGCCGCAGAGGTGGCAGGCGCCGGCCATCTGGAGCTTGACGATCGCGCGGAGCTCGCGCTGGGCCGAGGCGGTCAACTCCACGGCCGGCAAGGCGAGCGTGCGACGCAGTTCTTCGATATTGCTGACGGCCGAGATGCAGGCGTCGATCCGCTTTTCGGTCAGGTGGAGCATCCAGAGCTTGGCGCGCTCCCATTCGTTGTAGGACTCGCCCTCCATCAGGCTGTTGAGCTTTTCTTCGCGACCGTCGACCGGGCGATTCGCGATGCCCGTCGTCTTCATCGCGACGATGCCGATGTCGCGTTTTTTCAGGGCTGTCAGTTCGGGTTCGAAATTATCGAAGGATTCGGGATTGACGCCCGGCATGATGAGATCGATCTTCCAGGGGCCGCGCGTGTCAGCCTCCACGGCCGCTGCGAGAACCTCTTTCTGATGCTTGTGCGTGCTGAAGCCGAAGTGTTTCGTCTTGCCTGCCTTGTGCGCTTTTTCGTAAGCCTCCCAGAGCTCGACGCAATCGAAGATCCACGGGATCTCGATGCCGTGCATCATGTAACAGTCGATCATGTCGACCTGCATCCGTTCGAGCGACTCATCGATCATCCGCAGATAGAGCTCGGCCATCCGCTTGCCGGCCGGGCGCAGGTCGGGCTTTTCGCCGGTCTCCTTCTGCTTGGCGACGGACTTGGCGTGCAGGGCGAGCAGATCGCCCTCGTCCTCGCCGAGGAAATCCTTCATGGCTTTGCGGTAGAGTTCGACGAGCTGCTCGTCGAGCTTGTCGAAGCCGGCGATGCCGGTCGCTTTGCTCGTGATCCAGAGCCTGTCGCGGAACTGGCGGAGGAAGTCGACCAGGTCGACCTCGTAGTTTCCGTAACCGCGCGCAGTGTCGTAGTAGTTGACACCCGACGCGAGCATACGGCGGAGCAGCGCGGGCTCGCGGATCCACCCGGCGACGATACGGCTGACCATGAGGTTCGTCCGCCCGAGCCGCCGATAGGTCATCCGCGGATTCTCGCTGAGGCGGATGAGCTTGTCGGGATCGACCTGGACATCGGGCAGCGCGTCGGTCGGCCGGGCGCCCTCATCGGCGGTCGCATGTCCCGTGACAGCCGCCGCTCCGACGGTGGCTGCGGTCGCTTTAAGGAACGCGCGTCGATCGAGCCGGTCGCGGGAAGGTGCCATAACGATGGCCTCCATTGGTATCCATAGAGAGGATGATGGCGTTATCCGCCGTGGGCGGCCGCAATGGCCTGGTACGTCGGCCAGTATAGCGGCAGGCTATGCAGGGTGACAAGATAAATCCGCGTCGAGGCAGAGGTTTTGTGCTCAACGCGACAGGGATGCGGGCTGCCGGGCGGCTCGGACGGCCCGGCCGACGGCGCTGAGCACCGAGCGGTGAAACTCGTCGCGTCGGCGGATCATGGCCCGTGCGACGAGCTGGGCGATATACGCGTCGCGGCGCCGGTCGAATTCCTCTTCCGCGATCCGCTGGAGGATCTGCTGCTGGGCCTCTTCGAACGAGAGCGTCGATGCGGGTGTGCGCTGGCCGCACTTGACGACGAAAAGCGCGTCGTCGGTCTCCACGATCTCGCTGTGTCGGCCGGGCTCGAGCGAAAAGAGCACCTCGCCCGCCTTGGCCCAGCGCCCGGTCAGTGCACCGGGGCTGATCGGCCCCCACGCCCCGCCCGCCCGGGCCCGGACACCTTGGCAGTAGGTGCGCGCAACTTCCGCGAAGTCCGTGCCCCGCGCCAGTTCGTCCCGGGCCTCTTCGAGTCTGGCGCGCGCCTCGCGGCGCGCTTCGGCCAGTTCATCCTCCGACGCCCGGTCGATCGGCTTGCCCAATGGCTCTTCGAGCGGAATCTCCAGCAGAAAGAGTTCAGCGCGGGGCGGCGTCGTGAAGGCGTCGAGGTGCGCCTGATAGTAATTCATCAACTCGCGCCGCGTCGGTTCGTGCGTGGCCGGCTGGAACCGATCCCGCAAAAACTGCATCACCATGACCTGCCTTTTCGCACGCTCGGTGATGTCGTCCATCGTCAGGTCGAGCCGCTTAAGGTGCTGCTCGTAACGGACACGCACGCCGCCGAACCGCCGATTGATGACGTCGCGGACCATCCGCTCTGCCTCTTTCTGGAAGGCCTCTTCGAAACGCGCCTCGGTGTAGGACAACTGGGCCTGTTCATAGACGACAGCCAAACCGATCTGAAAGTCGATCTGCTGGGCGACCTCGCGCTGCACGTAGCCCTGGTAGGTGGGCAGAGGAAGCCCCTCGGCCTTTGTCAGGAGGTCGTCGAGGATCGGTTCGAGCACGTCCTGGACGGTGATCGTCTGGCGATTGACGAAAAGGACCGGGCTGCCGAACGGGTTCGGCCGGGTCGCCGTCGTGCCCGCGGGCGCCGGCGCGGTGGTCGGCTCCGGACGGGTCTCGGCCCCCGATCGGTCCACCGCCGGGTGGTACCGCCTGCGGTGGGCCGCTTCGTGATCGGCATATTTGGGTTTGATTTCGTCATCCTTGCAGGCGAACCCCGCCAGCAGCAGCACGAGGACGACGTGTGCCGCGGGCAGGTACGCTCGCAGGCGTTGAGCGGAACCGTGTGAGGATGCGTCGCTCATCGGGCAGGCATTGTAGAAACGCTCGGGTCCCCCTGCAACAATCGGCGCAGGATCGCCAGTAAAGTCTCCGGCTCGAAGTACTTCTTATCGAGCCGCCAGTGGATCGTGACGGCGTCGGCGACGCGCGGCGAACCGGGCCCGCGCGCGAGAAGCGGCTCGACGCGCGCCATCTCGCGGACCACGAAGATCAGATCCGGCTCGCGTTGCGTGATGGACTTGATCCGGTAGCGTTGCGCGAGGATACGCAGCTCGGTCAGATCCAGAAGCGTCCGCACCGAGTCGGGATAGGCCCCGAAAGCGTCGCGAATGTCGGTTTCGAGCTGATCGAGGTCCGCTTGCGCCCGACAGCGGGCAAGGCGCCGATAGATCTCCATCCGCTGCCGTTCCGACGCGATGTATTTTTCCGGAACATGCGCCGGGATCTCGAGTTCGAGGTGGACCTGCTCGATCACCTCGACCGGCTCGTCTTTCTGGCGTCGCACAGCCGCTTCGAGAAGCTGGCAGTACATTTCGTAACCGACCGCCGCGATGTGCCCGGACTGTTCGGGCCCCAGGATGTTGCCGGCGCCGCGGATCTCCAGGTCGCGCAGGGCGATCCGGAACCCTGCGCCGAGGTCGGAGAACTCCTCGATGGCCTTGAGTCGTCGGGCGGCTGCCGAGGTGAGCGATTTACCGCGTGACACGAAAAGGTAACAGCAGGCGCGGTGCTTGTAACGGCCCACGCGTCCGCGCAGCTGGTGCAGCTCGGACAGGCCGAACCGGTCCGCCCGGTCGATCAGGATCGTGTTGCAGTTGGGGATGTCCAGGCCCGACTCGATGATCGTCGTGCAGACGAGCACGTCGATTTCCCGCCGGAAAAATGCGAGCATGACTTTTTCGAGCGTCCGCTCGGGCATTTGGCCGTGGGCGATCGCGATCCGCGCTTCGGGGACGATGCGGCGGATGCGGTCGGCGAAGGACTCGATGCCGCGGACGAAGTTGTGCACGAAGAAGACCTGCCCGTCGCGGTTGAGCTCGGACAGGATCGCCTCGCGGACGAGTTCGTCATTGAATCGCGTGACGCGCGTCACGATGCTGCGTCGGTCGAGCGGCGGCGTTTCGAGCGAGCAGATGTCGCGAATGCCCAGCAGCGCCATGTGGAGTGTGCGCGGGATGGGCGTCGCGCTCATCGTGAGCACGTCGACCGTGGCGCGGAATCGTTTCAGCTTCTCTTTGTGCTCGACGCCGAAACGCTGCTCCTCATCGATGATGAGCAGGCCGAGGTTCTTGAAGCCGACGTCCCGACTGAGCAACCGATGCGTTCCGATGAGGATATCGACGTGGCCGGCGCGGGCGGCCTCGATGATCTGTTTCTGCGTCCGTGCGGTCTTGAAACGCGACAGGCTTTCGATGATGCAGGGATAATCGGCGAAGCGCTCGCGGAAGGTGCGTTCGTGCTGCTCGGCCAGGATCGTCGTCGGGACGAGGACAGCGACCTGGTGACCGCCCTCGACAGCCTTGAAGGCTGCCCGCATCGCCAGCTCCGTCTTGCCGTACCCGACGTCGCCGCAGAGCAGCCGATCCATCGGGACCGTTTTTTCCATGTCCTTTTTGATGTCGACAGCCGCACGGAGCTGGTCGGCCGTCTCCGTGTAGATGAAACTTTCCTCGAACTCGCGCTGCCACGGGGTATCGGGCGGATAGGCGATGCCCGCGCTCCCGCGTCGGACCGCCTGGATGCGGAGCAGCTCGGCAGCCAAGTCCGTGACCGCCTCTTCGACGCGCTCCTTCGTGCGTGCCCAGCGTGTCCCGCCGAGCTTGCTCAGTGTCGGTGCCGCCGTCCCCGCGCCGACGTACTTCTGGATGAGGTCGATCTGGGTGACGGGCACATGCATCCGGGCGCGCTCGGCGAACTCGAGCGTCAGGTACTCGGCCTCTTTGTTCGAGTCGCCTTTGCGCAGGACGCGCAGGCCCATGAACCGGGCGATCCCGTGCACCACGTGAACGACGTGATCGCCCACGTTCAGGTCGAGCCAGGACTCGATGGGGCGGGCGGCATGGATGCGACGAAGTCGGCGACGCTGCTGGTAGCGATGGAAGATCTCATGATGACCGACGACCGCCATCCGCCCGTCCGGCCAATCGAAGCCGCGGTGCATCAGGCCGACCGCCAGGTGAAGCGATCCCGGCCAGGAACCGATTGTGTCGGCCCATAACGCCTGGAAGCGATGCTGCTCCGCCTCGTTGTCGCAATAGACGATGATCTCGCGCTCGTGGCTGAGCCGACTGAGCTCCTTAAACGCCTCGGGCGCGCTCGTTTCGAAACGGGCCAGGCTTTGGACGCCGAAACGCAATGCCGAATCGGCGGCGCCGACGTCATCCTCCGCCTCGCCCGGCAGGCTGTGCAGATGGAGCTGATCGAAGTCGCCTGCCCGCTGGAAAATCTTCTCGACGGTATCCAGATCGCTGGGGTCCGTGAGGCGGCTCCAGAACGTACGGCCCATCTCCTGGATTGCGTCCGGGTCGGCCAATGCAATGAGCGTGTCGGACGGCAGATAGCTGAGAAAGCTCATCGAGGCCGATGCGTCATTCGAAGGCCGAGCCCGGGTTCCTTTCTTCGGCGCGTCGTCGTCCGGGTGACCGAGACCCGGAACGCCGGCTATGCGAAGTACGGTCAGCTCGCGATCCGAGCGTTGCGTGCCGATCTCGAAGGCGCGGATCGACTCGATCGTCTCGCCGAAGAAGTCGATGCGGAACGGGTCGGTCTCGGCCGGCGGATAGATGTCGAGAATGTCGCCGCGAAGCGCGAAATCCCCCGGCGATTCGACCTGGTCCAGCCGCGTGTACCCCTGGCCCGTGAGCCATTCCGCCACGACCCGAGGGTCCTGGTGCTGGCCGACGGTCAGCGTCATCAGGGACGCAGCCAGGGCCGCCGGTGCGGGAACCGCCTGCATGAGCGCCTGGATCGGGGCGACGATGACCGGCGGCGTGCCGCTGTTTCGGGCTTGCCCTTGCCGGGATGCGGCGTCCTGGAGACGCGCACAGAGGTTGAGCCGTTCGGCGTGAATCTCGTCGCTGGCGGCACCTCGGCCCGCAAGCGTCTCGAACGCACTGAGCAGGGATGCATCCACTCCGCAGAAGAGTTCGAGATCGTCGCGGGCTTCGTCCGCCTGGTCGAGATGAGCCGTGATATAGAGGAGAGGGCGGTCCAGGCAACCCGCAGCCATGCCGGCCAGGATGGGCGCGAACGCCCCCCACAGCCCGTCCGCCGCGACGACCCCGCTTGAGTCGCCGCTGGCGCGGATCCGGGTCAGCAAGGCACGAAAAGTGCCATTTTGCGTCAGACGTTCTGCGACGCTCGGCACATCTCCATGCTAACACGCCCGCGCGCGATCGACCAGTGCGAGCGGGCTACGCCACCGCAGGCACAGCAGCACAAATCAAGCAGTGCAAGACAGCAGTGAAACACAGCGGTGAAACAGCGGCTCCCTTACGAGCCGTAGTGAATTGGGTGAAGCGTGTGAATGAGGCCGGCCAGGAGGATGGCGGCCGTCTCGATGCGGAGCGTGTTGGGGCCGAGGTGGATCGTCCGGGCGCCGGCATTGCGGATCGCGGCGACCTCGTCGTCCGTCCAACCGCCTTCTGGCCCGACGAATGCCGCCACGGAGGAGACGTTACGGAGGTCGGCCGACAGTCCGAGAGCGGAGGCCGGGGGCGGATCGTCGCGTCCCGAGGGGCTGACAGCCAACAGGACGCGGTCGAAGCGCGTGCACTCCGCCAGCGCTTGGCCAAGGTCGACCGATGCAGGAAAATCCGGCACCCAGCATTGGCCGGACTGCTTGGCAGCCTCGATTGCGGTGCGTCGCCACTTGGCGCGGCGGTGGTCCGAGACGTCCGCGACGCTCCGCGCGCTACGCAACGGGCAAACGACGCCTGTGCCCAGTTCGCAGCATTTCTCGATGAGGACGTCCTGGCGCGGGCCTTTGGGCATCGCGACCCAGAGCGTCAGCGTTGGCCTGGGGCGTGGCTGATGGGCGACCCGTTCCACAGCCACTTCGGCAGTCGACGATGTGGCGGACGCGATCCGCCCGAACGCCTCCGTCCCCCGCCCATCGATCAGGGCGACAGGATCGCCGACCGATAACCGCCGACTTTTCAGTGCGTGGCGCGCTTCGTGGGCAGCAAGCACGATGCGCTCCGTGTCGCAGCGTTCGGCATAGAAGCGTGGGTCGGCCATGCGTGCATTATCGGAAGCCGAACGCCGGCAAGCAATCCAACGGGTCCGGCTGTGAAGTCATCGCCTCCTCCGGTCGATGTGAACAAGAGGTGCGCCATCGGAGAGCGGGCTCTGCTTACGCCGTACGAACGCGAGGTCATCAAGGATGCCAGACGAATCCACCGCCACGTCCGACATGCCGGAATCGAAAGAATGCGATGCCCTGGATTCGGTCGACTTCGAGGCACTGCTGAACGAGGTGTCGGCTGTGCTGGACGATGATTCGGCTGACAATTCCGAGACGCCTGAAAATTCCGAGTCGGCGGTAACGTCCGAGTTGGTAAACGCCTCGGAATCGCAAACGGACCTCGAACCATCGGCCAGCGAACCGGAAGGTACGACGTCCGCGCCGATTGAGGGCATGGCCGTTGACACCCCGGAGGTATCGGACGAAACAACCTCGGCCCATACGCCCAGCCAAGAGGCTGCGGAAAGCGATACGGCGGAAATGGCGCCGAGCACCCTGGCCCCTTGCGACGGGCAGGCAGCTGACAGTGCCCCTTCGTCGGATGCTTCTGATGCGTCGGATGCATCCGATAACCCATCGACCGACGAAACCCCCTCCGTCCCTCGTGAGCCGGAAGATCGGTGGGGGGCCGTGGCACCGGTTGCAGATGCGTCAGCCGATACCACCGAAACACCCGCCGATGCACCTGTCCGTCGAACTCATGTCGTTGTGAGGTTGCTGGGCTTTGCGCTGGCGTTGTGCGACCTTCCGTTTGCCCGACTCGATCCTCGCATCAAGGGCCTTCTTGGCTACATCGCGATGGCTACACTCGTGATGGCCTTGGCTGTCTGGGCGCTGGTGCTGTGGCTGATATGACCAGAACGCGACCAGTCGATACGAACTTTTCCCTGTAGCGGCCGCCCGTCCCACCCCGTTAAAGGGGCAACGCTTGGGGCACCTCCTGTAGCGGCCGCCCCCCGTGGCGGCCGTCCTGCTCACAGGCATTGTGGTGGCACAACGCAGGTGGGGTCATTCGGCGCGATGGATCCGGAGCACATCGAGCGTGAGCAC
>PWPN01000233.1 GCA_003557125.1 Phycisphaerae bacterium
AGAGGTCCGCGATCCGATCCCGCGGGGGGTTCGGACCCAGCGCCGAGAGCATCCGCCGAGCCAGCGGCCCGCGTTCGAGCAACGTGGCCAATTCGCGCTGACAGAACGCCAATGCGGAGGGATTCGAACCGAACACGGTGTCAACAAAATGACGCCATATTTGAACAGCCGAACACGGGACGGGGCCGGGATACCCGAGAGTCGTCAGATAATCGCCATCGGTGATCGTCGCCGCGTCGGCATCGACGATGACGGCTTCCAGGATGTCGGCCAGCGCCTCGACCGACCACGCCTGCTGGGCGCGGAGATCCGACCACGTTTCCCCGACCAGCAGCTTGAGCACTTCCACGACAACCGCCGCGATCGCCAGGTCGGCTGCCGGGCATTCCTGCATGTCGAGCAGGCGGATCTCGATCGTGTTGCGGCTGAACCGCGCGATCGCGCCGCGCGCATTGACCCACTCGTGCCGGAGCACGCGACCGGGATCGTACGGCTCAAGGTCCCGATAGAGCCGCTGTAGGATCTCCCGCTTGTAGTCCGCCCGCGTGAAGACCGGCTCGGGTACGACACGGCCCGTCAAGCTCGGTATCCGCGCGCAGTTCGTACGATAAACGCTCAACCGATTGTCGAGGGTGCCATTGAGGCGACCTTCCAATACGGGCGAAGCGGCAGCCAGCGCCGGCAGAATCGGCAGCAGCAACCGCACAGCCGCATGGAGTCGCGCGAACTGCCCGTCGTCGGCGAACGGCAGGTTGATGTGCACGCTCTGAAGGTTCGCCCACCCGTGCGCACGACAATCGAAAATCCGATCAAGCGTGCGGTAGACCCGGCTGTACGCGTGCGGCCAAAGGCACGTCTCGGCACACGGGTCCATCCACGGATGCATCGCGGTCGGCATGAGACGCGCGCCGTGGGTGCGCAGGTGCGCGTTGACGCGCGCCACATGCTCTCCGAATCGAGCCGCCAGGCCGTACAGCTCTGTGACCGGCCCGGTGGTCTTAAGCTCGATCACATGAAGGACCATCTCGTTGGACCAGGAGACGTCATCGAACTCGACATCCGTGACGGTACGGCCCGCCTCGGCTGCCAGCACGCGATCGGCCAGGGGCAGGACCGTCAGGCGGTCCGCGTCGACGATCATGTACTCGAGCTCGATACCGACGCCCTCAAAGAGCCCCAGCCTGGGTGTGTTCGGCACGCTTGACCGCTCCTTGTCGGATGTGCTCGATCCGCGCGACAAGGGACTGGATAACGCGTTCGTAGAGCGCGTCGCCCAGGATCCGGTCCTCGTGGTTCGAGTCGATGTTCGGGTTGTCGTTGACTTCGATGACATACGCTTTCCCGTCGATGAGCTTCAGATCGACGCCGTAAAGCCCCTCCCCCACGAGCTTGGCGGCACGAACCGCGGCCCGTACGACCTGCGGCGGCGCCTCGGCGATGGGCAGGGTCTCCGTCTTGCCGTAGCGCGTTTCCTGGCCGGGAACCCATTTCATGATCTGCCAATGGTTGCGGGCCATGAAATACTTGCAGGCATAGAGGGGCTCGCCGTCGAGCACGCCGACGCGCCAGTCATACGCGCTCGGCATGTACGCCTGGGCGATGACGGCCTCGGATTTTTCGAGCAGCGCATCGATCCTGTCACGGAAGGTTTCCGGCGTATCCACCTTGACCACGCCCTGGGAAAACGAGCTGTCCGGCTGCTTGAGCACGAGGGGCAGCCCGAGCTCATCGATCACGTTGCATGCATTGTCGCGCTGAACGATGACCGTGCGCGGGATCGTGACGCGGTGGAGCTTGAGCAGCTCGGCGAGATAGACCTTGTTCGTGCACCGCGCGATGGAGAGCGGGTCGTCGATGACAGCCATCCCCTCGGCCACGGCCCGCCGGGCGAACCGGTACGTGTAGTGGTTCACGTACGTCGTCGTGCGGATGAAAAGCGCGTCGAACTCGCCGAGCCGCCCGAGATCGTCGCGCGTGATGAGCTCGGTGCCCATCCCGAGTCGCTGCGCGGCGCGCATGAACTTGCGAAGGGCCGTCGGGTTGGACGGCGGAGCTTCCTCGGCCGGGTCGTGAAGGATCGCCAGGTCGTACCGCGGCGAACGCGTGGTCCGGACAGCCTGGTAGCGCTGCGCGAAATAATGCTCAGCCGCAGCGACGACAGCCTCATGGTGCGATTCGGGCACGTCGCTGGCCGGGATCGGGCGGATGCTCTGAAGCCACCACCGGTTGCGTCGGCAGACGAACTTGGCCCGAAGCAGCGGGCAGCGGAACCGCCCGAAGATCCGTCGGCCCAGGACCTCGTCCCGCCTGGCGAGCGTTCGGCCGAAATAGATGCTCAGCTCGAATGTCGGCGGCCGTACGGTGCGTAGCGTCTTCTGGATGATCTCTTCAAGATCCTCGGTGATGACGCGCACGAGTGCAGCCGACCGCATGTCCTGGATCGTCATCGTGTCGGGCTCGGGTTTCTGGTCGCGTGCCTCGGCCAGCAGCGAGACGTAATAGCCCAGTGACTGATAGCTGTACGAGCGACAGAGATTGAACACCCGGGTGTTCGGCATCCGGTGAAAGGCGGGATCCGTCAGGTAGCGGCGGGCAGCCACCACCTCGACGCCGCGGATCGACATCGGCCAACGATCCGGGTTATTGACCACGATCAGAATCGGCATGACGGCTCCTTGCCCCCGTGCGCGGGGCACGGATGACCAGCAGCTTGGCGTCGAACGTGACGATGCCCAACGCGATCGCACCGATCAGGTGATCGACGTTGACCTTGTAACGGCGGCGCGCAGGGTAAGGCTCGTTCAAATAGGGGTCAGCCACGCTGGCATTGTGGCTCTGGCGATCGAGCCCATGGACCACGACGAAATGCCCGACCGACTCGCCGGCGATGTCGTCCGGCGCCGAATCCGCGGGCCTTTCGCGCTTGGCACGGTAGAGCCACGTCGCGCTCAGCCCCGTGATGATTGGAACGTTCCGTTCCAGCAGGCGTGCGATGAGCTCGGCTGTGATGTCCTCCATCCGCACGACCCCGCCGCGATCGAGGAAATCGAGATAGGCCGAGGTCGACTCGGCGAGCCTGGGATCCGGCTTGGCAGCCGCCTGGGCGATGAGCCGTTCGCGGAGCCGCGACGCCCCGGGCCGGAACCAGCTCGGATCGAACATCTGGAGGTTGCACGTGTAGATCGTCGCCCGGTACCCGCGACTCAACGCATGCAGCCCGAGCAGCACCGCCAGGGTCCCGCCGCCGGAACTCAGGCGGACCTCCCGGATCACCTGCCCAAACGAAATCGAGTCGCCGTAATAGCGGTAGACCGCGTGCAGACAGGCAGGCCCGCAGGTCGTATCGTCGGGCTGGGGCGTGATCTGAAAATCCAAGAGCGTGCTCAAGCGCGTATTCCCGCGGGCTTCAGCCCTTCGGCTCCTGTACGGTCGGCGTCTCCGTGCCCTGTCCGTCAATATCATCGGCACGCTTCCATTCTAACACGCGTCGTCGCAACTCGATCATTGTAGTTGCATCGACGCGCATTGACGGAAGGGTGGCGCGTTTCACCTTCGATCCCGAACCTCATGCAATCGAAAAGAGTCCATGCAGGCAGCGCGCACCGCGGTGCGCGGATCAAAAGCTCAGGGGTACATCGTCATCATGCAAATGGATCATTGGGTAGGGCCGGAGTTGAACCGGCGACACACGGATTTTCAGTCCGTTGCTCTACCAACTGAGCTACCTACCCGAAGACCTTGCAAAACAAGGACTTACATCGCTATCGTACGTGCGGCGACGCCCGGCCGACAAACCTGCAGGACTGCCCTCACCCGTGTACCGCCACCCGAACAGGGCACCAGTGTACGTCCATCGGGGGTCGGCGGTCAAGCAGCACGCGGGCCAAGGCCCTGCCTGCATGGACTATGCAAACGTCAACATTCCGCTACGACACGAAATTCCGGACGCGTACGAGATCGCAGCCGACCCCCCGCATACGGCGACATTGTCGCTCGAACGCGGCGCCGGCCGATCCGCGCTTGTCGGGCCGGGCCGCAGTAATTATTCTGAAGTGAACGGCCCTCCCCGCGACCGGATTCAGGCGGGCCCCTGCGGCCGAATCATGTGGGCAATAACGTATCCCCCTGTGTGGAGTAATCAACGATGGGCGGCCTGTTCGCCACCGTCGCACAAAAAGAGTGTGTCTCGGATCTTTTCTACGGCACGGACTATCATTCGCACCTGGGAACGAAGCGCGGCGGCCTGGCGGTCGCCAACGGCAACGGCTTCCAGCGCGTGATCCATGACATTACGACCTCGCAGTTCCGCTCGAAGTTCCAGAGCGACGTGACCGGCATGACCGGCCGGCGCGGCATCGGCGTCATCAGCGACTACGAGGACCAGCCCCTCATCATCGGCAGCCACCTCGGCGTCTATGCGATCGTCACCGTCGGACGGATCGCCAACGCAGCCGACCTCGCCCAGAAGGCATTCGGTCGGCGACGCACCCATTTTTCGGAAATGAGCGGCGGCGCGATCAACCCGACAGAGCTCGTGGCCACGCTCATCAACCAGGAAGCATCTTTCGTCGACGGCATCCGAAACGCCCAGGAGGCGATCGAGGGCTCCTGCTCGATGCTCCTGCTCACCGACGAGGGGATCTACGCCGCACGCGACCGGTACGGACGCACGCCGCTGGTCGTCGGACAGAAAGAAGGCGCCTGCGCCGTCACCCTCGAAACGTGCGCGCTGCCGAACCTCGGCTATGAAACGGAACGCTACCTCGGGCCCGGGGAAATCGTGCTCCTGACCGAAGCCGGGGTCGAACAAAAATCCCCGCCCGGTCCGCAGATGCATGTCTGCGCGTTTTTGTGGGTCTATTACGGCTACCCGGCCTCGAGCTACGAAGGGATCAACGCCGAGGTCGTCCGGTACCGCTGCGGCGAACTGCTCGCCCGCGACGACAACGTCACGATCGACGCGGTGGCCGGGATCCCCGATTCGGGAACGGGCCATGCCATCGGCTATGCGAACGCTGCCGGCGTGCCGCTCACACGACCGTTCGTCAAGTACACGCCGACCTGGCCGCGCAGCTTCATGCCGTCCGATCAGAAGACGCGCGACCTCGTCGCGAGCATGAAACTCATCCCCATTCGCGACCTGATCGAAGGCCAACGACTTCTGTTCTGCGAAGATTCGATCGTCCGCGGCACGCAACTGCGCGACCTGATTCAGCGGGTCTTCGACCACGGCGCGCGCGAGGTACACATGCGGCCCGCATGCCCGCCGCTCGTGCACGGCTGCCCGTACCTGAACTTCTCCCGCTCCAAGTCCGAGCTCGACCTGGCCGCCCGACGCGCCATCCGCGAGCTGGAAGGAGGCCGAAACGGCTGCCCGGCCGAATACGCCGACGGACAAAGCGATAAACACTGCGCCATGGTCGAGCGGATTCGCGAGAAAATGGGCCTGACCTCGCTCAAATACCAGAAGCTCGACCACCTCGTCGAAGCCATCGGCCTGCCCAAGGACAAGCTCTGCACCTACTGCTGGGAAGGAGCGGCTTCGCATTGTAGGCCAAACGCGAGTCACCAACGCAAGGGACATATCGAATGGCCAACACACCGCACATCCGGGAAATGACCCGCCAGGACGGAAACACCGTCGCGGCACTCATCCGCGAATCGACCAACCGCTGGTACGTGGCCGCAGGCAAAGCAGCCATCTTCCAGGGCGGCGACGATACGACAGCCGTCTTCTGCGACGTCTATGACGCGCTACCCGGCAGCGGCGGTCTCGTCGCCGAGATCGACGCGCCCCGGAAAATCGTCGGCTCCTGCTTCTACCACGAACGGCCGACGCACGTTTCACTGGGCATCATGAACGTCCACCCGGACCACTTCGGCCAGGGTATCGCGGTTCGCCTGCTCGATGCGATCATCGACCTGGCCGACGCCGCAGGCAAGCCGCTCCGTCTCGTCTCCAGCGCGATGAACCTCGACTCCTACTCGCTCTACACGCGTCGCGGGTTCGTACCGCGCGCGATCTACCAGGACATGCTCCTGACCGTGCCGGATGCGGGGTTCTCCGCACGGCCACCGCTGAGCGACCGCGTCCGTCCCGCCGTGCCCGACGACGTCGCCCGCATCGGCGCACTCGAAGAATCCATCGCCCACATCCGGCGCGAGACCGACTACGCACACTTCATCGAAAACCGGCAAGGGTTCTGGCACGTCTCGGTCATCGAGGACGAAGCCGGTGCATTGGCCGGCGTGATGGCGTCCTCGTCCCACCCTGCCTGCACCATGATCGGCCCCGGTGCGGCACGGACCGAAGCGCACGCCCTCGCGCTGCTGGTCGCCGAACTCGACCGCCATCGCGGCCGAACCCCCGTCTTCCTCGTGCCGGCTGACCAGGAGTCGCTCGTCCGGTCGATGTACAAACTCGGTGCACGAAACTGCGAACTTCACTTTTCACAAGTGCGAGGCCACTGGCCCGGACTCGAAGGCCTGCTGTTTCCCACCTTCCTGCCCGAGTCCGCCTGATTTTTATTTTCCTGTTGTGTGACGGAGGTACCGCGTCTGGCAGGGTGGTTCGGGCGTCTCGCCCGCTTACCTGATACGCGTTAATCTGCGACTCGGTTGACGTTCATCAACGTGCCGCAGACCCAATGAGCCGCGGGCTTTAGCCCGCGCGGTCGAACGTTCGCGTGGATTCCAAGTTTTGCGAGAAGGCCGCAGTCCGCGTGCTCACAACCAGCCGATGCGGGTCAGGATGGCCTTGCACGCCCGGCTGATCCCCAGCTCGGCCAGCTTCTCACGAGCCGCCAACCGCGCGGGTTGGCCGTCGAGCGCACTCGGTATGGAATGCGAATTCAGACGCCCCTCATAGACGTGAAACGTGACGCGGCGATGCGACAGGAGCCGCTTGACGCGCAGATCGGTGGCTGTGGCCAGACGCGCGCCAACCGGCAGACGCTTTCGAAGCCGCGCACGCGCATCGGTCGGCGACTCCGACTCACCGACCGGCTCCGTGGGCAGTTCCCACAGCCCGCCCCACAAACCGTCGTCCGCGCGTCGAACGAACAGCAATCGCTCGCCCCGACGCAAGGCTGCCACCGTGACGGCAGCCGTTCGCACTTTCGCACGGCGACGCGCCGGAGGGATCCGGTCCGTCAGCCCTTCCGCCCAGGCGGCGCAATACGGCATGAGCGGACAGGCAGGACAATCCGGCGCGACCGGGACGCAGGGCGACCCGCCGAGATCCATCAGCGCCTGGTTGAACGCACCGCAACGCCGTCGCGGCACGAGCGCTTCGGCCCGTGCCCACAAGCGGCGTTGCACCTCCGGCGTGGACGGGTCTCCCGCATCGGCGAACAGCCGGGCAAGCACCCGCATCACGTTGCCGTCCACGATGGGTGCGCGCACGTCGAAAGCGATCGAAGCCACAGCCCCAGCCGTGTAGCGCCCCACGCCCGGCAGCGTCATCAGCGCATCGACCGAACGGGGCACTTGGCCTTGGAAGTCCGCGACGATCTTGCGGGCCGCCGCATGCAACAGTCGCGCCCGCCGGTAATAGCCCAGACCCGACCACAGGGCGAGGATTTCGTCGATGTCCGCCGACGCCAGCGCCGCGACGGTCGGGAACCGCACGATGAACCGCTCGTAATAGGGGATCACGGTCGCCACCTGCGTCTGATGGAGCATGAGCTCGGCAAGCAGCTGCGCGTAAGGGTCCGACCCGCGCCTGCGCCAGGGCAGGTCGCGCGCGTGCCGGTCGAACCAGGCCAGCAATCGCCGACGGATCGCGCGGGCGGTGGCTGCGTCGACCGTCACGCGCTGCGCGTGCGTGTGGATTTTCGAAACCCCCATGGATGACCTGTGCCGGCGATGGCCGATCCCTGCCCGGTCGGCCGACCTCTCATTTCATCTCGCCCCGTACCCCCTTTTGGCCAGTCGGGGCAGCCGCGACGCTCGACGTCAACGGTACGGACACGGCTCACAAGCTGGCCGCGCGTCAGCATAGGGGGGTGGCATGTTCATCGCAACTGGCAGGAGGAACCCTGACAAGGGCACCCTCAGGATGGTACGGCGTCATTTTCAGGGCCAAGGGTGGTACCGCGTCTCGCCAATCCTGTCCGTGTCCGGGATTTTCGCTACGCCTGTCTGACGGGCATGATGCCCGATCCGCCCCGCAGAAGGTCGGCATACCAAAACAGGGTGGCAGGGTGGCAGGGCGGCCAGTGTGGCAGGGTGGCCAGTGTGGCAGGGGGGTACGGGCGTCTCGCCCGTCGGCTGCGCCACCGGGTGCCACTGGCTACTTGTCCACCAGTGCGTTGCCGCCCGCCAGTGCGTTGCTGTAGGATGGGGGCCAGCTTGTGGGAGGCATTGTCGCAGGCCCTCTTCGACCTTCGTGTCGGGATGGCCCTACGAGATTTCCGAACCGATCGTTTGCGTACATCGCTTGCGTACATATTTGCGGAATGATGACGATATGCCCTTCTGGAACCGGACATACGCCCGCGACATCCTGCTTTCCGTGTTAAGCGGCTGCTTGTTGGCCATCGCCCTCGTCAACGCTTCCGTGATCGACCCGCCTTCCGATACCGCCCGATGGCTGCTGAATTGGAAGTTTACGCACTGGGTTTTCGATTATGGGGACGGTTTCATCAAAAGAGGCCTGATCGGCGAGATATTCCGACGAATCGGCTTGGAATTGACCTATGACAGCTTTCTTTTGTATTCGATGCTGTTGAACGCCGTCGTATTCGTCGCCTTGGCCTTCGTATTTTCCCGTCCATTCAAGCATGCTTCCATTCGAGCGGCCTGTGAGGAGCGGAGCCGAAATCCGAGCCGCGACCGTGAGGGAGCGGATGTAGCGTCCGTCCCCCCGTGGCGGACGTCAGATCCGAGCCGCGACCGTGAGGGAGCGGATAGTGCGGGTTGTCGAACGCTTGGCATGAGTTACCACACACCCGCTCGAGCGGGGGCGTGGCTGTTTTTCCTGTGGGCGATGACGCACCCGGCTACGCTGGCCCACTTCATGTATGACTTGGGGCGCTTTGACGGGCTGCTGCTGCTGCTTGCCCTGGCAGCCATGGGTGTTGTCGCGCATGTGGCTATGCTCCCGGCTGCGGTCCTTGTGCTCGGCTTGCTGGGGATCGCGATTCTCATCCATGAGGCTGCTTTGCTCATGTATGTCCCGCTCGTCCTGGTTTACTGGTTCTATCTTACGACATCCCGTGAAACACGCGGGCGCATCGCGATGTCGGCGAAGCGGCTGACCGTGCCGTTGGGGATATGTGCCGGCCTGGTGTTTTTGAGCTATCTGGCCGCCGCGCACGGCTCCTTGCCGGCTCATGCGTATGAGGAGCATCTGGCCGAGCTTCGTTCAGAATATGGCCAGGTCATCCAGGGCAATTCGCTGCGGGTCCTTTACAGGGGCAGCACCGCCGAAAACATCCGCCACACACTCAGTGCCGGATTCAGCATGCGTCGCCTGCTTCACCATGTTGCGATGGCCTTGGTGCTTGCGCCGTCCGCGCTTCTTTTCTGGCGCATCGCTCAGCCGATCCTTTTCGACAAGCAACGCAGAGCCGAGACGTTTTTTCTGCTTGCCGCGTTCAGCCCGTTGGGGCTGTACCTTCTCGGGCACGACCACTTCCGGTGGTGGGCGTTATCGCTTACGAACCTGTTGATAGCCCTGTCGTTTCTCGCCCTTCATGACCGCGCGTTCGGCCACCATCTGTGCAAGGTCATGCAGGACAATCGCAAGCTGGCGTACTGCGTCCTGATGCTGAATATCCTGGTCGGCCCATTGGCTGTGGTCAGCAGTTTTCCGCAACCGCTCTTCCGCCACCTCTTCTGATTTCGGCACGCAGCCCCGTGACGGCCGTCCGATCCGAGATAGGGATGAAAGCCCGCTGCTCCAGGTTAGTCTATTAACGTCGCTTATTAGACTGACCTAGCGAACACAAGGAGCAACGGGCA
>PWPN01000259.1 GCA_003557125.1 Phycisphaerae bacterium
CGGCACGATGTGACGGACTATGATCAGGAGAGTGGGGAGGACTCACGGACCGGGAATGGCAGACGGGGCAGACGGGGCAGACGGGGCAGACGGAGGATCCAATGTCCAAACGCATCCTCATCATCGTCCTGGCGGGTGTGAACCTGCTGCTGCTATGGATACTTATCCAGGCGACGCATCCGTCACCGAGCGCCATCGCCCAGATGGTCGCGGAAGAAGGCAGGCGGGAAGGGTATCTTGTCGTCGCTGCCAAGGCGGACCTGAACAACGAAGCGATCTTCGTCTTCGATACCGTCGATGATTTGCTGCATGTTTTCCGGACGCCTTCTCCTTACATTGCCGGCTCGCCTTTGAATGTAGTCCTCATGGATGCGCGCGACTTGAGCGAGGATTTCCAGGATCTTCGGGAACTGTTTCTCGATCAGCCAAGGTTCCGGCGATTCCGGCAACAAATGCCCCAGCAGGAACCCCAGCAGGAGCCTCAGCCATGACCCGCATCGATCAGACGGACCATGCGGACGCGCGTCAGCATGCGGAAAACCGAGCCGCCGGCGGTGGGGTGGACGGCCGGGATCTTGCGATCGGGGCTTTGAGCGTCACAGCTGTCATTTTGCTCACAGCCTTTATCACTGTGCAGGCATTGCGACCGCAGTCGGCGACGGCATTTACGACCGGCGGACGAGGGGCCGGCCAAGGCGGACAGGTGGGCAAGTATGTCATCGGCACGGCGATGCTCGACCCGACGGTCGATCTTGTCTTCGTCCATAACACCGAAAACGGGCTCATGAACGTCTACGCGTTCAACGCAGCAGCAGGGCAGAGCGAATTGGTCAACCAGATCAACATGAACGAGGTGACTGAAGAGGTACTCCGGCTGCGCGACGAACTGCGAGACCTTCGTGAAAGGCGCAGACGCCCCCGGCAACCATGGATGCTGCCCCCCAGGCCGACCGTCCCTCGTGAAAACCCTTCCCCCTGATGTGAGGCGCGCGGCTCTCTTACTGCGTAGGACGAGTATTCCTCTATGTTTGCAGAGAAGATCGCGAAACTGACCGGCCAGGTTCTGGACTCCACACCGCTGACGCGTGCACAGGCCGATTGGCTTGTGACGGAGGTCGGTACGGATCAATTGCCTGCACTGATGGCGGGGGCCGGCCGGATCCGCGATCGGTTCCAGGGCACGAAAGTGAAATGCTGCAGCATCGCGGCCACGCGCGTCGGGCAGTGCTCGGAAAATTGCGCTTTCTGCAGCCAATCCGCGCACCACGCGGCCCCCCAGGCAACAGTCGGCCGACTCGAAACGGAACAGGTCGTGCGCGCGGCGATGGAGGCGGCTGACAACGGCGCCCAGTATTTCGGACTGGTCAATAGCGGGCGTTGCGTACGGGACGGTGAAATCGATCGACTCGCCCCCGCGATCGAACGCATCCGCCAGTCGGGTCGCATCGGCGTTTGCGCTTCGCTTGGTTTTTTGACCGATGCACAGGCCGAACGGCTTGCGGCCCTGGGGGTCCGTCACTACAACCACAATCTTCAGACCTCACGGCGGTTTTATCCTGAAATCGCCTCCACGCATACGTACGACGATCGTCTCGAAACGCTGCGCCACCTCAAGAATGCAGGCGTCGGTCTGTGCTGCGGCGGGCTGTTCGGGATGGGCGAAACGTGGACGGATCGGATCGATCTGGCCTTCGAGCTGCGGTCGTTGGATCCCGACGTCGTGCCGATCAATTTCCTGATCGCCGTGGCGGGAACGCCCCTGGCGGGCAGCCAGCCGCTGGATGCGGAGGAATGTTTGAAAATCATCGCGATTTTCCGTTTTCTCCTGCCCGGACCGGAGATCAAAGTCGCCGGCGGCCGTGAGCTTTGCCTGGGCGATATGCAGAATCGGATTTTCGCGGCCGGGGCCACCGGATACATCGTCGGCAACTACCTGACCACATGCGGACAGGCACCCGATCGGGACCGGCAGATGCTTACCGAACTCGGCCTGGAAATGGAGGTCTACACATCGCGCCCCGTCGTGGATCGACCGGCCGATGATCACGAAACAAACCGTCCTGCCGCGTACAAGGTCGATGCCTGACACTGACGTTTTTATCACCGGGGTAGGAATCGTCTCACCGGCCGGCTGTGGTGCCGATGCGAGCTGGGACGCGCTTTTGGCCGGTGCGCGATGCATACGACCGATGCCCGCCCTGAACGGCAACGGGACATCCGCCTGGTTGGCAGGGCAGGTCGAGGATGCCTGGGCACAATCGCAATCTTGCAGCGCGCCGATGGAACGTGTGAGTCGACTTGCCATCGAAGCCGCGGATGAGGCGGTCCGCTCGGCAGGTCTCGAACCGCAACGGCTCGCGGAAGGCAACGGCTACAAGGTCGGCGTCTCGATCGGCACGAGCAAGGGCTCGATCCAGGCGTTAACGCAGTTGGCCGACTTCATTTGGAATACGTCAATTGGTGACGACTTGGCGTTGCAACGGCAGGGGGGCTCCTCCTGGAACGCCCTTGCACCGGATGCGCCCGCACGGGCCGTCGCGGGACGCTACCGGACGGGTGGGGCGGTCCATTGCACCGTGGCGGCCTGTGCGACGGGGGTCCTGTCGGTCATCCAGGCAGCCAACTGGATCCGCGAAGGCACTTGCTCGATCGCCTTGGCCGGGAGTACGGATGCGGCGCTGGCCCCCCTGTGGTTCGGTGCATTCGAACGGATGGGCGTGTTGGCAGCTGTTCACCCCCGGCATGGCTCGGCCTGGGCATGTCGACCTTTCGACCGCTCACGGAATGGATTTGCGATCGGTGAAGGTGCGGCTGTGCTCGTCCTGGAGTCCTCCCAATCCGTTTGCTCACGCGAGGTGACCCCCCTGGCAAGGCTCTCGGGCTGGGCAGCCGGCACGGACCCGGTCAGCCTGACCCGCTCCTCGGATGACGGCACCCTGCTGGCGAGATTGATCCGGCAGGCATGCCGAATCGCCCGCATTCGCCCGACAGATCTGGCAGCCGTCCATGCGCACGGGACGGGCACGATCACCAACGATCTGCTCGAAACACGCGCTTTGAGAGCTGTTCTGGGCGCTCAAGTCGCCGACGTGCCGGTCGTGTCGATCAAGGGAGCCGTCGGCCATCTGCTCGGCGCAGCGGGTGCGGTCGAATTAGCTGTCGCTGCCAAGGCATGCGTGCATCGCCAAAGCCCGGGCAACATCACCCTTCTGGACGTGGACCCCGAAATGGCTGATCTCCATCTGCCGACATCCGCGTTCTCTCTTGATCCCGGGGCGATCTTGAAGACATCGCTCGGATTCGGCGGCCATCAGGCAGCGGTCGTCATCGCGCCGCCGTGAACCAAGCGACACGTGCTATCCTGGCAAATGAGCCCGAGCTGGATCGTCCGATCCAGAGACGACTTCAAACAAGGACCACAAAAGGCCCCTTTTTCGCACACGAGACCCTAGGTCCGATAATGTATGTTATGTTGCATTGGGCGAAAGGGCGGCTCAGGCCGGATTTTCACCGCTCATCCTCCTTGCTTACTGTGTGCTTTCAGGCCCCTCGGCACAGACGATCCATGGCCAAGGTCGCCAAAAGCGCACGCTTGCCCGTGCGCGTGATGACGTAGAGGTCGCGCACCTTCGGGCCGATGAACTCGGCCGATCGCAGTTCTCGGAGATGGTGATAGAGTGGGCCGGCCTTGAGCCCTGTATGTTTGCCGAGCATCTTGTGAGTCGCCTCGCCTTCCAGGAGCTTGCCGAGGATCACGATGCGCTGCGGATGGGACAGGACGGACAACAGGCTTGCGATCCGTTGCGGCCGCCACGCCCGAGTGAGTTGACGGGCACTTTTTTCGCGTTCGGTTGGCGAAAGGGCGGATCCGCCCTCGACGCGTCGGCCTGTCGCGCGAGACGCCTCGAGATGGACGGCACGGATATCGCGCGTGATTCCATCATTAACCTGGAGACTCAAGTGCACGTCGAAAACGGCGGATCGGCGCGACGCGTCCCCCCTGCCGGATTTCGAGCCGATCGGCCGAGCGGGTTTCCTGGAGCTTCGCCCCCCTTGCGATGCTGCTTTTTTCGATGATTTCTTGCTTGTTTGACCTGCCTTATGGCCCTTTTTCACCTTACTTTTTTTACTTGCCTTGCGCGCGGCTCGCGTGGGTTCGGGCATCGTAAGCTCTCCGGATAGGCGTACCCTGTAGCGGACATCACTACATCATAACAATATATCGGTACAATGTAATATTATAATATAGTATTTGCGCCCTATCTGTGCGCATGATCATATCGTTGGCGGCTGAGCCAGTTGCGATTTCCGGCACGCGGACGCGCCTTCGATTTTCAAGTCGGATGCACATTGGTAAAACCCACCGCTTGCCGAGACTGGCCATTGCGGGTAGCGTTCGGATATGGCGTATCCGTGGTGAAGGCCTCGGCGCTGTGGCATCACATTTGGAAGGAACCCATCGTGGCCAAATCGAAGAATCATCGTCTTATTTCCGGCCAGGATGACCAGGCGGTCCTCGGCCCCGCTCCCCAGACGGTCGTCGGCGTGTTTCGCGGGCATCGGCGAGGTTTCGGCTTCGTCATTCCCCAGTCACCGGACAAGGCAGGCGACCTCTTCATCCCCCCGGGCTTTACGCACAACGCGATGACCGGCGACACGGTCGTCGCCCGAATCATGAAGCGACCCGCATTCCGGGGACGGGGACGGGCCAAAGCCCCGCTCGAGGATGTGACCGGCCGCGCCGAGGCCGAGATTGTCGAGATACTCGAGCGAGGCCAAAGTCGATTCGTGGGCAGGCTCGCCAAGGACGGGAAACGATGGCTAGTCATTACCGACGGCAACATTCTCGACGACCCCATCGTAATCCCCGACGTGAAGGCGACCCGTGCGCGGGCCGGCGATCAGGTCGTTGTCGAAATCATCGAATATCCGGTCGGCGAGCGGATCGCCCGCGGTGCGGTCGTGGAGGTGCTCGGGCGCAGCGGCGATCCGGAAATCGACATCGTCAGTATCATCCGTCAATATCACCTCCGCGATGCGTTCGAGTCGGAGGCCTTGCGCGAAGCGCGAGCCGTGGTCGATAAGTACGATCACGAGAAGGCACGTGCGGACCGGCTCGACCTGCGTGATGAGGTCGTGGTTACGATCGACCCGGATGACGCGCGCGACTTCGATGACGCGATCTCCATTCGCGTGCTGGACAACGGCCATTGGGAACTCGGCGTGCACATCGCGGACGTGTCGTATTTCGTCGAGGACGGCGGCGCGCTCGACGCCGAAGCCAAGGCGCGCGGCAACAGCGTCTATTTTCCCCGCCACGTGCTTCCCATGTTACCGGAGGTCCTCAGCAACGGCCTGTGCAGTCTCCAGGAGGACCAGGAACGCCTCGCCAAAAGCGTGTTTATCGAGTACGACACGAAGGGCCGACGCGCCCGTAAACGCTACGCCAATACTGTCATCCGCTCGAACCATCGGCTCACCTATCGCGATGCCGCCGCGATTCTCGACGGAAAGACCGGCGACGCACCGGTTCAGGTCGTGCAGCTTCTGAAGCGCATGGATCGGCTGGCGCGACGCATCCAGAAGCGACGGCACGCCGATGGGATGATCGTCCTCGACCTGCCTGAGATCGAACTGGTACTGGACGACCGGGACCAGGTGATCGACGTCACCCCTGCCGAGTCCGGTTTTCCGCATACGATCATCGAGATGTTCATGGTCGAGGCCAACGAAGCGGTGGCCGAGTTGTTTTCCCGGCTGCGGGTCCCCCACCTGCGGCGCATTCATCCGGAGCCCCCGCCCGGCTCGCAGGCCAAGCTCACACGTTTTCTGAGGATCGGCGGCCGCAAGCTTCCCGACACGCTGGATCGCGAGGCCATGCTGAAACTGCTGGCATCGGTGCGCGGCAAACCGGAATCCTTCACGATCAATCTGGCTGTCTTGCGATCGATGGCCCAGGCGGAATACTCACCGGCCTCGTCGGGCCATTTCGCGCTGGCCAGCAAGCATTACTCCCATTTCACCTCGCCGATTCGCCGATATCCCGACCTGATCATCCATCGCCTCCTCCAGATGTACCTGGACGGCAAGCTCAAGACGCCGCGCATGCGGCATGGTGCGCCATCCGAAAAGACATTGGCGGAAATCGGCCGACATTGCAGTTATTCCGAACGGCATGCCGAGGCAGCGGAAAAAGAGCTCAGGATGGTGAAAATTCTGCGACTGCTCGAGCATCGCCTCGGTGACATCGAGGAAGGCGTGGTGACGGGCGTGACGCGGATCGGCCTGTTCGTGCAGCTGCGACGCTACCTCGTCGAAGGGCTCGTGCGATTCGGCGATCTGCCGGACGACTGGTGGGACGTGGATGTCAATGCGGGTTGCGTGGTCGCGCGACAACGCAATATCCGGATCGGGATCGGCGACCTCCTCAAAGTGCAGATCGCCCATGTGAATATCGCCATCCGAGAACTGGACTTGGCTGTCCCGCCCGACGTGTTCAGCAAACGCGAAAAAAAGGGCAAGGCTGTCGCCGTTTCGAAAGGCGACAAATCACGCCCGGCACGGGGTCGCAAGGCCCCTGCCCGCGGCCGCGGACGACGTCGCCGTTCCTGAGCCCTGGCAGGATTATGCATGGCCTCAGACGCCCATCATAGCCCTGCATTTCCGCCATCTGTCGACAGGTGCGCCCCGGTTTGACAGCACCTCAGGGCGTGGATACGTTGGAGCGGAACGCTGACAACGCCACTAAGATTTTTGTACCCCCCTGCGGTGCCTCGGGGAGTGTAAAATACCTGAGAGCAATGGGGCAACAGGTTCGGCAGCACAGGAAGGGACGGCTTGTGAAACAGACACCGCTTCATGATTTTCACGTCCAGCACGGCGCGAAGATGGTCGATTTCGCCGGCTGGCAGATGCCTCTGCTTTATACGGGCATCGTTCCGGAACACATCCATACGCGTCAGGTCGGCTCGCTCTTCGATGTCTCGCACATGGGCAGGATCGAAGTGCACGGCCCGCAAGCCGAGGAACTGCTCGAACGCGTCTGCACGCGCCGACTCGGCGACGCGCAGGTCGGCCAGTCGCGTTACAGCCATATTTGCAACGAAGCAGGCGGCATCCTGGATGACGTCATCGTCTCACGACACGAAAAGCACTGGCTCGTCGTCTGCAATGCGGCCAATCGTGAACGGATCGTCGCCTGGCTCGGCGAGCACGCTGCCGATCGGGATGTGGAGCTACGCGACGTCACGGATCAGACGCTCATGGTGGCTTTGCAGGGACCGGCTGCCATCGAGACTCTGGCCGGCAGACTGCCCGTGCCCATCGACACCTTGAAGAAGTATCGGTTCACCACAGGGGCCTTCATGGGCATTCCCTATACGATCGCCCGCAGCGGCTACACGGGGGAAGACGGCGTCGAGCTGATCCTGCCGGCCTCGGTGGCTGGGATGCTCGGAGCGGTTCTGCCGACCGACGATGATGCGTCGCTCAAGCCGGCGGGGTTGGGTGCACGCGATACGCTCCGGTTGGAAGCGGGGATGCCGCTCTACGGCCATGAGTTGAGCGAAGAGACCGATACGCTCTCCGCGGGGATGGCCTGGTGCGTGGACCTGGCCAAGGATTTCGTCGGTGCCGACCGCCTCCGGTCGATCGCGGCCGAGGGGCCTGCACGAAAGCTCGTCGGCATCGAACTCGAGGGCCGTCGTATCGCCCGACCGGGCACGCGTCTTGTGGACGGCTCCGGCGAGATCGGTACGGTCACGAGCGGCACTTTTGCGCCTACGCTCGAAAAGAGCATCGCCATGGCCTACGTTCGCTCGGACGCCTCGGAGGCTGGGCGTGAGTTGGCCGTCGAGCTGGGAGGCAAATCGACGACACGGGCGCGGGTCGTGCCACTCCCCTTTTACAAGCGCACCGACTGACGCAACGGTTCCTATGGACGGATCGACATAAGCAGGCTGAGGCGGATCTTAGGACCCAGCCGGGATGGAGCCGGCCGACTCCGCACAACTCGGCTGCATGAATAAGGAGGCACAGCATCGTGAGCGCGGTACCCGACGATCGCAAGTACACGCAGACGCACGAGTGGTTGCTCGTGGAAGGCCAAGTCGTAACCGTCGGCATCACGCAGTATGCGGCCGACGAACTGACGGACATCACCTACGTGGAACTGCCCGAGACAGGCACGGATGTCGCCGCAGTCAGCGCGATGGGCGAGATCGAATCGGTCAAAGCCACGAGTGATATCGTCGCACACGTGTCCGGCAAGGTCATCGAGATCAACGGGGCCTTGGCCGACGAGCCGGGCCTGGTCAATACGGACCCCTTCGGCCGCGGCTGGATGGTCAAAGTGCAGGCGGACGACCTGTCGGCCCTGGAAGGCCTGATGGACGCGTCAGCCTACGCCGCCCTGCTGAGCGAAGGATAAGAACGCTGACTGTACGTGTGCTGTGAAGATGCTTTGCGGTCGGCAAGGATACCCCGAAACCGGGTCATAGCCATGAACTACATCCAGATAACCGATGCGGACGTCCGGCACATGCTCCAGACGATCGGAGTGAATCGGGTGGACGCGATGTTCAAGGATATACCGGCCGGCGCGCGGCTCGATCGGCCTTTGTGCCTGCCCGAGGCCCTTTCGGAGATGGAGCTTGTCGGTGAGCTCAATCGGCTGGCCGACACGAACCGCGACGCCCGCGAGCAGATCTGCTTTTTAGGCGGCGGCTGTTACGACCATTTCATCCCGACGGTTGTCGATTACCTCGCAACACAGGGCGAGTTCGTGACCGCCTACACCCCCTACCAGGCCGAGGCGTCCCAGGGCTCGCTCCAGGCGTTCTACGAATACCAGACGATGATCTGCGAGCTGACGGGGATGGACGTCTCGAACGCTTCGCTCTACGAGGGGGCGACGGCCGCGGCCGAGGCTGTCCTCATGGCCCGTTCGATCACCGGGCGCCGCAGGGTCGTGGTATCGGCCGGCGTCCATCCCGAGACGCGCGGCGTGCTGGACACCTACGTGCAGAGTCTGCCCATCGAGCCGGCCGTCGTGGAGACGTTCGACGGCGCGACGCACCTCGAGGATCTCCGGCGGGCCGTCAACAAAGACACAGCCGCCGTCCTCATCCAGACGCCCAACTTTTTCGGCGCGATCGAGCGGCTCGACACGATCGTCGCGATCGCCCAGGCAGCCGGTGCCCTGACGATCGTGTCGGTCGATCCGATCAGCTGCGCACTGCTCAAACGCCCGGGGGACCTGGGTGCCGACATCGTCGTCGGCGACGCACAGCCGCTGGGCATCCCGATGGGTCTGGGCGGGCCGTCACTGGGTTTCATGGCCTGCAAACAGAAACACATGCGCAAAATGCCGGGCCGCCTCGTCGGCGCGACGACGGACGCGGAAGGGAGACAGGCGTATTGCCTGACGCTTCAGACACGCGAACAGCACATCCGACGCGAACGCGCGACGAGCAACATCTGCACGAATCAGGGGCTGCTCGCGCTTCGCGTCGCCATCTATCTCAGTGCCGTCGGCAAACGAGGGGCGACGCGCGTCGCTTCGCTGTGCCTCGATAAATCGCACTACGCAGCCGACCGGATCGCCGAGCTCGACGGGTTCGAAATGCGGTTCGGCACGCCCTTTTTCAAGGAATTCGTCGTCCGCACGTCCAAGGACATCGACCGCCTGCTTGCGCATGGCCGATCCCGCGGTCTGATGGTCGGGGTCCCGCTCCGTCGATGGTCCGATGAGATGCGCGATTGCCTGCTGATCGCGGTCACCGAGAAACGGACGCGCGCCGAGATCGACGCGTTAGTCAGCGCGCTGAAGGACGCATAATCTCA
>PWPN01000201.1 GCA_003557125.1 Phycisphaerae bacterium
GAGCGGGCGGGCTCATCATCGAGGTCCATCCCGACCCCGAACACGCCCTGACCGACGGGGCGCAGTCCGTCACGATCCCTGCGTTCCAGGAAATCATGCAACAGGTGAAACGCGTGGCCGAGGCGGTCGATCGGCAGATGTGCCCCTGACAATGCACGTGGACGTCACTGGAAAGCCGGCGGCTGCACGACTATGTTTCCCCTGACAGGACATTCGAGTCAAAACCTATGGGGAAAAGGTCATTTACGGAACTGGCGTTCTCATCTCATGGCCCGTGCTCCGATCATACCGGAGCCATTGGCAAACAAGCTCCGCTTCATGTCCCCAGGTTCATGGGAGCAGCCCTCGTCAGCCTGGTTCTGCTCATCGGGTGCGCCGATCCGACTCCCGTTCCGCATCGGGATGGGAATGTTCCGAGACGCTATGCCGACGAGGCCCGACGGATCGATGCCGACCCGGTGAACTACCTGAGGGAGCTTGCTGAACGGTGCCGGACGCTCGAACAGTATCGCCTCACTTTCCACCGGCAGGAAAGGCTCGGCGCGATCGGCGCACTCCAACCGATGGAGCACATCATCGCACTTTATCGCCGCGAGCCGCACAGCGTCAGTTTTCAATGGAAAGACCCGCAAGCCCCCTACTGCCAGGCGGTCTACGTTGAAGGGCGTTACAACGACAAGATGCTCATTCGTGAACGGAAGGGTGTCCTCTTCATGCCGCCGCAAGATCGCATGCTCGACGTCGAGGATGTGGTCGAACTCGGACGTTCCAGGCAGCCGATCACAGCCTTCGGGCTCGAACAGCTTATCGATCGGACACTCGCCCCCTTCGACGACCCCGAGCTCGCGAAAGTCATGACGATCAGCTACAAGGGTGTCGTGCATCTGGAGCCTACGGGGCGACCGGCCCATCATCTCCATATCACGCGCCCTCCCCTGCCGGGCGTCGAATACACGCAACAGGATTTTTACGTGGATGCCGACACAGGTTGGCCTGCGGGGACGGAACTGTGGCTCGAAAACGGGCAACTCGACGCACGTTATCTCTACAGTGACATCGATACGGAGGTGTCCCTCGCCGACTGGGACTTCGAGCTCGGCCCCTGCCCGTCCTGACATGGCATTCCGGAGTCATACAGCGGCACACAAACGTCTGAAGCACCTTCTGTAGCGGCCGCCCCCCGTGGCGGCCGTCCCACGCAAGATAATGCAACACTGCTCACAGCGTAGTGGCACATGAGACCATGAGACAACGGGCGAGACGCCCGTACCACCCTTTATCGCATCACCCGGCAAGACGCCGTACCACGCTTTATCTCATGGACCCGGCGAGACGCCGTACCGCCCTGAACGCGTGAGCCTCAAACCTTTGTTCTTGAGAGAAATATCCAATCGTGAAATGCGATTAACCCGCGGCGGCCTTACGTGTTTAGCGCGTGGGGATCTCGGGAACCGGATGCGAAGCGTGCCCCAACGAGGCCCCTCGGCTGAGCCGATGCCCGAACCATGTGTTCAGGGGAACATAAAAATAGCCCACCATGAAAAGGCAGAGGAACGGCAGTCCGATCGTGATCTTCTGGTGAATGAGACACAGCGCCAGGCATGAGGCCAGGTAACAGCCGAACGCCAGTTCGAGCATCGATTGAACGTGGGCAGCCCCCTGTCTGCGGCGAGAGACGCGGACCTGTCGTTTCCACCGTTCGTCCCCTCGGCACGTAGCGTATTTCGGGGTGCGGACGAACTCTCCCGGCTTACCGAAAAAACCCGCCAAGGCGGCCCGGCTGTTGCTTAACGAGATACCGATCCCCAGCGCCATAAGAAACGGCACGTATTTGAGACTCTCGGCCCACGTCTTGAACTGCACGCGCTGGCTGGCGACATAAAAGCTCGTCGCACCGCACGTCGCCAGCAGCAAGACGGATGCGTCGAACAGATACCGGCCCCAGCCTTCCGCGAACAGGTGGACCTTGAGGTAAATGACCGGGTACAGAAAGAGCGTCAACAGCGTCACGTAAAGGTAGGCTGTGCATGACGTCAGATGAAAAAATGCCTCGATTTTGACGCGCAGGGGAAGGCGCGAACGAAGCACCGTCGGCAGCAGCTTACGGCAGGTCTGGGCACCACCCTTGGCCCAGCGATACTGCTGCTGCTTGAAGGCTTCCATGTCCGGCGGCAGCTCGGCCGGCGAGGTCAGATCGGGCAGATACACGAACTTCCAGCCCTTCATCTGCGCCCGATAGGAGAGGTCGAGGTCCTCGGTAAGCGTGTCGTGCTGCCAGCCTCCGGCATCGTCAATGCAGCCGATTCGCCAGAGGCCGGCCGTCCCGTTGAAACTCATGAATCGACCCGATCGGTTCCGGGCGGCATGCTCGATTACGAAATGCCCGTCCAGCAGAATCGCCTGCGTCCTCGTAAGAAGCGACTGGTCACGGTTGATATGCTCCCAACGGGCCTGGACCATCCCGACGCCAGGATCGGTAAAGTAGTGAATCGTCTTGGTAAGGATATCGGTCGGCGGCACAAAATCCGCGTCGAAGATGAGCACGAATTCGCCCGTCGCCGATCGAAGCCCTTCCTGGAGCGCACCCGCCTTGTAACCGGTCCGCACGGATCGATGGAGATGAACGATATCCATCCCCTTGGCCCGCCAGCGTGCGACGGCCGAGCGGGCGACCTCGACCGTCCCATCCGTCGAGTCGTCGAGCACCTGGATCTGGAGACGGTCGCGCGGGTAGTCGATCCGGCAGCTCGCATCGATGATCCGCGCCGCGACGGAACGTTCGTTGTACATCGGCAGTTGTATCGTCACGCGTGGGAGTCGGCGGAAACAGGCTCGGAGCTTCGGGGCATTGCTGCGATACTTGTAAAACAGGTGAACGAGCTGGTAGCGATGGATCCCATAGCCGCACAAAAGGACCAGGAGCACCAGATAGGAACCCAGAAACGCATACACCAGGGTCGGATTGGCCATGAGTCGGTCGATCATCGGTACGCGTGCTCCCGGCGCAGAATGTCAGCATAAGGTGTATTTCGAGTCACTTGCCGGTACGCTACCCATCTTGCACATGACCGCCTGCGCGTCAATGGGCGTGCACGGTCAAGGCGGCCAACACGTCTTTCTGCACCTTTTCATCGCGCCCCTCCGCATAGGACGAGGCGTTCCACCGATACCCCAGCCCGTCATCGGCCGATCGTGGGATCACATGCCAGTGGACATGCTGAACCTCCTGACCCGCCGACCGCCCATTGTTCTGGAGGATGTTGCAGCCCTCGGCCCCGACCGCGCCCATCACCGCCCGCATGAGCCGCGGCAGATGACGTGTCAGCGCTGCGACCTGATCCTCGGGCATGTCCGCCAGAGAAACGTAATGTTTCTTCGGAACGACCAGCAGATGCCCCTCCGCCAACGGGCTGATATCGAGGAAGGCGAAGATCGTCTCATCTTCGAAGATCTTGAGGGATGGAATCTGACCCGATGCAATGTTGCAGAAGACACAGTTCGTCGCGCCATTCATGACTGCCTCCTCACCGTTGAAGTCTGAGTTGCATCCTGTGCGATTGAGCGAACGTTCAGGCATCCGAACCCGCTTGTAATGATAGTTCCGGATCCCCTGTCGAGGCTTGGGCGCCTGATCATTTTCATGCACCCCCGCCCGTGCCGGAGCGACAGCGTGCACAAAGGCATACACGGCTAATCATGCTTGGCGGCTACGCCGATGCCGGAACATCCGTCCTTGAATGGTGACATCAGCGGAGAGGCTGATGCTCTTCCGTGAGATGTTAAATGATATACGCTTCAACGGCGTTTTGGCCGTCCAGCGACGTAGAGGATTCTCAGAATTCAGCTCAGCCGATGCCCGCAAGCTTTCTCAGACCTGTATCGCATCGGCTTGTGAAAAACCGTACGCGGCGACCCGTCGGAATAAGATCGGTTCCCGCAGTGCCCTATATCCCTATTCGCAATAGTGCGACACAAAGAGCCGCAGGCTTTAGCCTGCGCGGTTTTCCATGCGTGTGAGCGCCGCGTCATCGTAACTATTCATTCAGGTGGAAGACGGCTCGTCCTGGCCCTGGCTCTCGGATTCGGGGGCCTCCGGCTCCGTCTCGGCCGGGGCCGACGCTTCGGCCTGCTCGGCATCTTTCGCCGGCGCGTCGCTCTTGCGAGTTCCCTTGAGCGCCTTGGCCGCGGCTGCGTAGCGACTCTCGATGCGTCGTTTACGGGCGGTTTTCTCCGGTCGAGTCACGGAACCGGGCGACTCTTCCTCGCCGACCAGTTGAAGCACGGCTTCGGCTGCACCGTCGGTGCGATTCGTTCGGCCGAGCTTGATAATCCGGGTGTACCCGCCGGGTCGATCCTCGTATCGGCCGGCCACGTCGTTGATGAGGTGGTGGATCACCGATAACGCGGTGAACTTCTCTCCCGCACGGGCCTGGCCGAGCCGATGGCGCCGCCCGCTCCGAGAACGGAGAACGCGTTTGCGGGCCGCGTCGCTCATGTTCTCGTATTCTTCGCGGTAGTCGGCGGGAATGATCGCACGGTCGCCGAGGACCGCGGTCAGCCGTTGCCGGGCAGCCAGGTTCCCGCTCCGCGCTTTCCGGGCCAGCGTGATGACCCGTTCGACGAAAGGCCGTACATCCTTGGCCTTGGTCAGGGTCGTCCGAATTTGCCCGTGCTCGAAGAGGCTTTGAGCCATATTGCGTCGCAGCGCCTTGCGATGCTCGCTGGTTCGATTCAATTTTCGTCGTGCTACCCGGTGCCTCATGACTTCACTCCAAGGTCAAACAGCCGCGGCCCGTGCTTTTGGGCTCCGCCTCCATCCATTTTGCCCGATCTGCGGCATTTACGCATGGGCCGCCCACTGACAATCCCCACCTCTGCCCGAAGGCCGATTCCATCAAACGACCCGACACCCTCAGCTCTCACCGGCATTGCCCGAGCTCGGCTGGCTGGCACTCAGGCCTCCCATACCCCCTGCGGGATTTTCGGATTCCTCTTCGGGCCCTTCGTGCGAAACATCTTCCAGGCCGTCGGCGTCCGGGGAGGGCGTCTCGTCCTGGCCTGAAAGGATACCCAGGCTCAGTCCGTGATCGGCCAGCTTCCGCTTGACTTCCCGCAGGCACGTTCGGCCGAAACTCCGCAACTTCAACAGGTCCGTCTCGTTCATCCGGACTAGATCGCCGAGCGTCTCGATCTTGGCTGCCTCGAGGCAGTTGCTGGCCCGTACGGAAAGATCGAGTTGCGAGATCGGCATGTCGAGGCGCTCCTGGAGCCCCTGATCCATGGCACTCGATTCGCCGAACCCCTCGATCGCAGCCATCTCGGGCGAAACCGTCTCCTCGCCAAGCTCGTGATATTGTACGAAGGGGTTCAGGTGCTTGCGCAGGATCTTGGCCGCCTCCACGCACGCATCTTCCGGCCGGACGGTGCCCTTCGTCCAGATTTCGAGGATCAGCCGATCGTAGTTCGTTTTCTGGCCGACGCGGGTCTCTTCGGTCTTGTAGCGGACGCGTGTGACCGGCGAAAAGACCGAGTCGACGGTGATGATTCCCAGCTCGTCGTTGGGGTCCTGATTTTCCTCGGCCGTGCGATACCCGCGGCCGGTATTGACCCAGAAGTCGATCGCCAGCTCGACCTCCTCGGTGAGCGTAGCGAGAAGCTGCCCCTCGTTCAGAATCGTGACAGCCGGATCCGCCTGGATGTCTGTCGCGAAGACTTCACCGGGCCCCTTGCGGATCAGGCGCATCGTTTTTTCGCCTTCGCCGTCGATTCGAACGACGAGGTTCTTGATGTTGAGGATGATATCGGTGACATCCTCCAGAACACCGGGTAGACTCATGAATTCGTGGTTTGCACCCGCGATCCGGATTTTCGTCACAGCTGCGCCTTCGAGGCTGGAAAGCAGCACGCGGCGAAGGCTGTTGCCGACCGTGATGCCGAACCCGCGTTCAAAAGGCTCAATGGTCAACCGCGCATAGGTGTCCGTACTGACTTTCTTGTCACAGACCACTTGAGTCGGAAGTTCGAGGCCGCGCCACCTGGTTCGCATCGAGTTTCCTCCAATTTCCGCCAGAATCGAACCGGGCACCGGATCGGTGCCCGCCTCGTTCATCTGTCTTGCCACAGCGAGATGGAACCTCGTAGCTGATCGTAGTCCATTCGCACAATCGGCCCGACATTCCTGCCGATCGCTCCCGCTGCCCATCACCGCCCCAGTCCGTTGCTACCGCCCGCTAACTAACGTCAGACTCTGCGTTTCTTGGGCGGACGGCAACCGTTATGGGGCAAGGGCGTCACATCCTCGATGGATTGCACGCGCATCCCGGCCGCCTGAAGCGCCGTGACCGCCGACTCCCGACCGGAACCCGGGCCCTTGACACGGATTTCCAGCTCGCTGACACCGAACTTCCGGGCCGCCTGTGCAGCCGCCTCGGCGGCGCGTTGGGCTGCGAACGGGGTACTCTTTCGCGTCCCCTTGAACCCACAGGTCCCGGCCGACGCCCACGCGAGCGTCTCGCCGGCGGTGTCGGTGATGGTGATCATCGTGTTGTTGAACGTCGCCCGAATATGGGCGATGCCGCGCGTCACGCTCCGACGTGCTTTTCGTTTACCACCCTTAGCCACGGTGCATCTCCTTCACACCTTTCTTGCCCGCCACGGTCTTTCGCGGCCCCTTGCGCGTCCGTGCGTTGCAGCGCGTCCGCTGTCCACGTACCGGCAAACCACGCCGATGGCGCAATCCGCGATAGCATCCGATGTCACGAAGCCGGGCGATGTTCTGCTGAACCTGGCGCCGGAGATGGCCTTCGACGACATAGTTGCGGTCGATGATACCGGCAATCCGGGTCACCTCGTCTTCGGTAAGATCTTTAGCCTTTGTGCCGATTTCGATCCCCGCCTCTTTGAGGATCTCTCCGGCCAGATGCGGGCCGATCCCGTAAATGTAACGCAACGAAATCTCGATACGTTTGTCGTTGGGTACGTCAACGCCTGCGATACGCGGCACGCTGACCCTCCTTCCTTCAGTCACATCCATCCGCCAGGATGCTCTTCGGCGATTACCCCTGGCGCTGCTTATGCCGGGGATTGGTGCAGATCACGCGAACCACACCTCGCCGACGTATGATCTTGCAATGTTCACAGATCCGTCGAACGCTGCTTCGAACCTTCATCGCTGCACTCTCAATCCTGAAAGGCCGTGTTATCGAATCCGACGGTCAGCCGCCGACCGCTGATGAAACCGCCCGCTTGGCCGCCAATGACCCGGCTGTTCGATTACCCCGCCCGATTGCCCTATCGTTAACCGAACACCTCTTCTACCCGCCCCATCGTCCTGCCCGTCCTGGCTGCCCGCTCTGGCTGCCCGCTCTGGCGCTGGGCTGGATGACTTCCACGCACGGGCGCCCGTACTTCATACTTCGGCGTGACCGTCGGTCAGGACATCCGCCCCGGACGCAGTCACAGCCATCGTGTGCTCGAAATGAGCCGCCTTGAGGCCATCCCGTGTGACCACCGGCCAACCCGTGGCATCCTCATAAAGCACGCCGGCCGAGCCCATGTTCACCATCGGCTCGATGGCCAGCACCATCCCGGGCACCAGTCTGAAGTCCATTCTGCCTTCGCGTCGGTCCACGTAATTGGGGACTTTCGGCTCTTCGTGCATCTCCCGGCCGATGCCGTGCCCCACAAACTCGCGAACGACCGAAAAGCCGGCCGACTCGACCTGGGCCTGCATCTTGGCTGCAATATCGCTCCACCACCGTCTCGGCCGGATCTCGCGAATCGCGATCGCAAGCGCCTCGCGAGTCACTTCCAGCAGGCGTTCGACATCCGGAGCCACCTGCCCTACGGGAAGCGTCACGGCGCTGTCGCCACAAAAACCGTCGATCCGCACACCGCAGTCGACGCTGACGACGCTACCCTCCTTGAGCGGCTCCTCCGAGGGGATCCCATGTACCACCTGAGCGTCGATGCTCGTGCACAATGCCGCCGGAAACGGGAACTTCGCCTGCTGCGTCGTGACGCCACGGAACAAGGGCTCCGCCCCTGCCTCAGCGATAAGACGCTCGGCCTCGGTATTCAGTTCGGCCGTCGAGATGCCCGGCCGGACCATCTCTCGGACGCGCGACAGCACGCGATACACCAACGTGCCGGCCCGTCGCATCTGCTCGATCTCGTCGGGACTCTTAAGTATCGCTCCACCGGCACGTCGCATGATGCTCTTCACGATCCGGGCCCTGTCTACTTTGGCCTTCTATCCCGGACAATCTGGCCAATCCGATCGGCTATCTGTTCGATATCCTGCGTACCTTCGACCTCGACCAACACTCCCCGAGAACGATAATAGTCCTCCAAGGGCTCCGTCTGCTCGTGGTACGCATTCAGCCTCTGTTTAACAACCTCTTCCGTGTCGTCCGGCCGCTGCACAAGCGGCTCTCCCGTCTCGTCGCAGACACCTTCGCGTTGCGGCGGCAGGTACTTCACGTGATAGATTTTCCCGGTAGACGGTGACATCCGTCGGCCGGTAATCCGTTCGACGATCAGCTCGTCGGGCACCTGGATCGACAGCACGAGGTCGACCCGGCTGTCCGCTTTTTCCAAGGCCTCATCCAACTGCGCGGCCTGCGGCAGCGTCCGCGGGAAACCATCGAGCAGCACACCGGCCTCCGCCTCGCTGTTCAACACCCGCCCGAGGATCACCTCGATGACCAGCTCATCGGGCACAAGCTGCCCGGCGTCCATGTAGGCTGTGACGTCCTGCCCGAGTTTCGTACCCGCTGCCCGCTCGGCTCGCAGAACGTCCCCACTCGACAGATGTTCAAAGCCGAACTGCTCTACCAGCCGTGTCGCTTGCGTTCCCTTGCCCGCCCCGGGCGGCCCGAACAGGATGATATTCATGCTGCCTCCGCTGCGCGTTTTATTCCGAGCTGCCCAGGAATCCCTTGTAGTTTCGCATCACCAGGTGCGCTTCGATCCGCTGGACGACATCCAGGGCCACGCTCACGACGATGAGAAGCCCGGTCCCGCCCAAAAAGGACGAGACATGGAACGGAATCCCGATCTGTACGGCGATGATGTTCGGGATCACGGCAATCACCGCCAGGAACGCCGCCCCGACGTACGTGATCCGGGTCATCACCCGCTCAAGGTAATCAGCCGTCCGCTTGCCGGGTCTCAGGCCGGGGATGAAACTTCCATAGTCGCGCAAGTTGTTGGCCATCTCCTTGGGCTGGAACTGCACAGCCGTCCAGAAATAGGCGAAAAAGTAGACCAGCCCGATATAGCACACGACGTAGATGTAGCCGCTCGACGCGAACGCCTGCTCCAGGAAATGGAATACACCCCAACCGAAACCACTACGCAGATAGGTAAAAATGATCCCCGGGAATATCATCAGTGCGCTGGCGAAGATGATCGGCATCACACCGCCGTGGTTCACCCGCAGGGGCAGGTACTGGCGCTGCCCGCCCATGACGCGCCGGCCTCGCGTGTGCTTGGCCTGCTGAATGGGGATGCGCCGCTGGGCCTGGGTAATCAGAATGGTACCCGCAATAACCCCCACGAACGCCAGGACGAGAAACAGGATCTTGGGCGGCCCGAGTGCGCCGGGGTCAGCTGCGCCCATCGTCAAATCAGCCGCGTTCCAGACATAGATCACGGCATGCGGCATTCGGGCGATGATGCCGGCCATGATAATCAGGCTGATGCCATTGCCGATACCGTACTCGTCGATCTGCTCGCCGAGC
>PWPN01000070.1 GCA_003557125.1 Phycisphaerae bacterium
GTGCACCGGCTGACCCGTCGTGGCCGCGGTTGCTGGCGAGGGTGACGCCTTCCGGGATTTCGAGGACGAGATCTTCGATGAACACGCGGGTCGTACAATCGATTTCTACATCGCCGGGGATGAATATGACTTGCCCTGACTCGGCCTCGGCCAGTGCTTCGATCAGTTCGTCGAGGTTCGTTGCGACTCGATCGCCCTCCGTGACGATCCGCGTGTAGCCGACCCCGCCGCCGATCGGGCCGACCTCGTCCGGCTGGGCTCCGTACACTTGCCCTTCGATCGTGATGTAGGTCGGTTCGTCTTCGCAAATGGCCACAGCCGGCAGGAGTGCAGCCAGGCAAATCGCAGCCAGACAAAGGGCAGTCGGCCAAGGCGATGTTCGTGTGCAATCGCTGCGGTGCGTCATTTCAAGCTTTACCATGTCGGTTCTCCTATGCTGAAATGCTGATTCCTTCAGCTTTGTAGTTGGGTCGTCTCGTCGTACCGTGAGAGACGGTGCGGTTGGTTCATGCGCCCGGTTGGGCGGATTGTAACACAAGGCTCTGAATCCGCCATGCCGTTGGGACGCTCAACGAACGGATGGCTTTTCCGGGAGATCAAGTGCCTGTAACTTATTGCAAAACAGTTTCTTAAAGCGCCCATGCAGCGGAGCGGCAACGGTATTTCTCAGCCTCCGGCGTGGTCATCGGAGCCCATCAAACCTATATAAATTACAACATTTACGCTTGACAAAACGAGCAAAAAGGCTAAACTACACTTATGTTAGTGTTCACTAATTAGCAACCTTTCCGCAAAGCTGCTGCGGCGCGGCCAGCACGGGAATGGCAGATTATGACGAGTTATCTGGGCATCGATGTCGGTGCGATCAGCATCAAGGCGGCGCTATTGACCGAGGCTTCGCAGGCGCGCGGGATCCTTGAGCGGAACGGGGACGGTACGTTTTGGCGCCACCTGGCACCGGGAGATGACGGCAAACCGGGTCGCGATGGGGAATGGACGGTTCTCATCGCCCCGTATCGACGTACCCGTGGGCGGCCGGTCGAGGCGATGCGCCTTTTGATCGACGAGCTGGCGGCCCACGTGGACATCGCCAAGATCACGGGTGTGGTGTGCACGGGCTCGGGGGGACCTTTGGTCATCGAGGCTGTCGGGGGAGGGCGGTGCAACGAGTTCCAGGCGATCACGCGTGCGGCCGACTGGCTGATGCCCGATACGCGGACGGTCTTTGAGCTGGGAGGCGAGACGAGTAAGTTCCTCGCCCTGGCCCCGGACCCGTCGAGCGGCCGTCTGGGGATCGCCGACTACGGTACGAACGGGGATTGTGCGGCCGGGACGGGCGCATTCCTCGATCAGCAGGCCGGCCGACTTCAATACGCTGTCGAGGACGTGGCCGGGATCGTCGGGGCGGCTGAGCGGGCCGCCCAGATTGCAGGCCGATGCAGCGTCTTCGCCAAAAGCGACATGATCCACGCCCAGCAGAAGGGTTTTTCGCCGGCCGAGGTGCTCCGCGGCCTGTGCAAGGCAGTGGCGACGAACTACAAGGCGGCTGTCACAAAGGGACGCACCCCGCTGGCGCCCGTCCTGTTCGTGGGCGGCGTGGCGGCCAATGCGGCTGTCGTGAATGAGCTGCGGGACGTTTTTGAGCTCGAAGGCGATAATCTTCGGGTGCCGGAGGCGGCCGAGTCGTACGGCGCGATCGGGGCAGCCATCCTTGCACGGGAAAGCGCGTCGAGTGGCTCAAACGACGGGGCCGAGGGACTGAGCCGATTGCGTGAGGAGGGTCATGGCAAGGCGGCGACCTTTGCGACGTCACCGCCGCTCTCGCTCGCACGGGTCAAGCTGTTGCGCGACCAGGTCGAGCCTTATGAATTTCCTGTGAACGGCGATCCGATCGACGCGTACCTCGGGCTGGACATCGGCTCGGTCGGTACGAAGCTGGTGGTCATCGACGCCGAGGGGCGCGTGGTGGAGTCGATCTTCACACGTACCCAGGGCCGACCGATCGAGGTCGTGAACCGCTCGCTCAAAGAGATCGAGGACGCGGTCGGCGCGCGGGTGCGGATTCGCGGCGTGGGCACGACCGGCAGCGGGCGCGAGCTGATCGGCGAGCTCGTCGGGGCCGACAGCATCACCGACGAAATCACCTGTCACAAGACCGGCGCGACGTTCGTGGGCGATCGGTTGCTCGACCGACGGCCCGACACGATTTTCGAGATCGGCGGCCAGGACAGCAAATACATCAGCATGGAGGCCGAGGGGGGCGCCGGGTCCGAAACGATCGTCGTCGACTTCACGATGAACGAAGCGTGTGCAGCCGGCACGGGCAGCTTTCTCGAAGAACGGGCCGAGGAACTCGGCGTATCGATCAAGGAAGAGTTTGCAGCCGAGGCGCTGCGGTCCAAGGCGCCCATCAAGCTCGGTGAGCGGTGCACGGTTTTCATGGAACGCGACGTGAATACCTGCATGCAGCGGGGCGCGCGGCGCGAGGACGTGATCGCCGGCCTGGCCTACTCGGTGGTCTATAACTACATCAACCGCGTCGTGCGGGGTCGGCCGATCGGGGAGTGCGTTTTCTTCCAGGGCGGGACTGCCTACAACGACGCGGTCGCAGCGGCCTTCAGCCAGGTGACGGGCAAGGAGGTCATCGTTCCGCCGCACAATGCGTTGCTCGGGGCGATCGGGGCGGCGCTGTTGGCCCGCGAGCGCATCACGCGAACGCATGCGACGACGCGATTCCGCGGCTATGACCTCGGTGCGGTGGATTACGGCCTGCGCGAGTTTACCTGCCGTGGATGCGGTAACAGCTGCGCGATCCAGGAATTCACCGTCGAAGCGGAAAAGACCTACTGGGGCGACAAGTGCTCCGACCGCTTCCGCAAGCAGAGCAAGTCCGACCAGAAGCCGACCATCCCCGACCTCGTCGAGCTGCGCAAGCAATGGCTCATGGCCGATACGCCCGAACCGCACGCGGAAGGAACGCCGACGATCGGTATCCCGTTGGCGATGTACACGTACGATCTGCTGCCTCTCTGGCGGCGTTTTTTGCACGACTGCGGCTTCAACGTCGTCGTGTCCTCCGAAACGAACCGGGCGACGGTGCGAGCGGGCTACAACAGCGTCGTGGCCGAACCGTGCTTCCCGATCATCGTTGCGCACGGCCATGCGGCCGAGCTTCTCGATCGCAAGATCGATTACCTCTGGCTGCCGAATGTCATGTCGGCCGAGACGAAGTTTCTGGATAACGAAAGCCACGTCTGCCCGTGGGGTCAGACCCTGCCGTTCGTGCTGCGGCAGGCACCGGCCTTCCGGAACTGGGAGGGGCGGATCCTCTGCCCGACTATCCATTTTCGGCACGGTCGGGAAAGTGCGCGTAAGGGGCTGCTGGACGTGGCGCGCGAGCTTGGCGTTCCGCGCCGCACAGCCCGTCAGGCTTTTGATGCGGGATGGGAGGCGCTGGTGCGTTTTCGGTCAGCCTACCAGGCGGCGGGCACCGAGGCGTTTGAGCATCTGGTCAAAACCGGTGAGCGGGGGGTCGTTCTCGTCGGCCGGCCCTACAACATTCATGACGCAGGTGTGTCGCTGGCGACCGCGCGAAAGCTGCGCGATCTCTATGGCGTGAACGTCATTCCGATCGACGCGCTGCAACTGGCTGACATCGACATCCGCGACATCAACGATAACATGTTTTGGGAATACGGGCGAAAGATATTGGCGGCGGCCCGGAGGGTGGCGGATCTCCCGAACCTGCACCTGATCTACATCACGAACTTCAAGTGCGGGCCGGATTCATTCGTGAAGGGTTTCGTACGGGCGGCCTCGGGCAAGCCGTTCCTCACGCTTCAATTCGACGGGCATTCCAACGATGCGGGCGTGATGACGCGATGCGAGGCGTATCTCGACAGCAAGGGGTTTTTGCGATGGTGGCGAAAGTCCGAGGCCCAGGAAAGTCGGCCCCGACCCTCAAGACGGATCTCCGAGGGCGAACCGTCTACATCCCCCAGATGGCCTACGCCGGCGCACGTCTCATGGGAGCCGTCTTCCGATCGATCGGGATCAACGCGGTCCCCGCGCCCGACTCCAACGCCGAAACCTTAGAGCTCGGTGGGCTGCATACCAGCGGCGAGGAATGCCTTCCCCACAAGGTGACCGTCGGCGACTTTCTGCGCGTCTGTCGTCAGCCGGGCTTCGATCCGGCCAAGACCGCGTTCATGATGCCGACCGCGCATGGCCCGTGCCGGTTCGGCCAGTACGCGCCCTATCTTCGCCAGCTCATGGACGAGATGGGGTACCACGACGTGGTCGTCTTCTCGCCATCCAGCGACGACGGGTACGAAGGCTACGACGATCCGCAGGGCAGCATGTCTCGGAACCTGTGGATGGGGGTCATCGCCGGCGATCTCGCGCTCAAGTTCCTGCTCAAGACGCGTCCCTACGAGACGCATGCCGGCGACAGCGACGAGGTTTTTCACGAGACTATCGCCGATTTCGATCGCATTTTAAGTCAGCCGGGCATCACGCTCCGAAAACGCCGTGCGGAGGTCGCCGCTGGTGTCGAACGGATGCGCGACCGGTACCGGGCTGTGCCCGCGCGCTATGAGAAGGGTCGCCCGCTCATCGGCCTGGTCGGGGAGATCTTCTGCCGACAGAACACCTTCAGCAACGACGACGTCGCACGGCGAGTCGAGAAATTCGGCGGCGAGTGCTGGCTGTCCGACATCACCGAGTGGATCTGGTACGTCAATGCGTACGTTGAGGACAACATCGTCCAGAGCAAAGGGCGCTTCAACCTGGACATGCTCAAACTGAAGTTGAAAACGAGCGTCCAGCATCGGTACGAGCACGCCATGCTCGCGCCGCTCAAGGAGGATTTCCGCGGATACGAGGAGCCGCACGACGTTCGCGAGGTGCTGGCAGCCTCCGAGCCTTACCTGCCCACGCGCGGATGCGTCGGCGAGATGGTCCTCAGCGTCGGCAAAGCGATTTACCTCTCCCGCAAGGGGGCCGACGGCATCCTCGACATCAGCCCGTTCACGTGCATGAACGGCATCATCTGCGAGGGGGTCTACCCGGCTGTCAGCGAAGCGAACGACGGGTTGCCGATCCGCATCTGCTACTTCGACGGGATGAATACGAGCATCGACCGCGACATCGAGATTTTTCTCGACCTGGCCCGCGCCTACCAGGCCCGCAAAAGCACGCAACGCATCTATCCGCCCTGTTTCGGCAGTAGCTAACACAGCCGGTCGTGGAGCAGTTCCCACGTGCCGTCGTGTCGGAAGCCTCGATAGTAGTAATGCACCGTGCCCCACGGCGGAAAGTCGTGGGGCAACTGCCGCGACGAGCAACCCGTCCGCAACAGGTGCATGATGCCGGAGCCGGGCGGACGGGATCGATCGGTCAACATGCGCGAGGTGGTGCCTATGCGATGGGGCATTCTAACCGCGACGCTTCGAACCGTCGTTCATGTCACAGTGCAATGACCTGCTGCCGGGACAGGCATCGACAGGTTTCAGGCAGGCTAAACCATGAGATGATATGTTGTAATAAAATTTGTGCGTGTACCTTCGTGCCGACCATGCGCCATATGCTATGAGTAAAAGGCAGGCCCAAAACCTGCCGTGCTGAGTGCTGAATGCCGTGCACAGAATGCCACTGCCCAGAATGCCACTGCCCAGAGTGCCACTGCACAGAGTGCCACTGCACAGATGCCATGGACCATACGCCATGGAAGTAAAGAATCGCTGACAAAGTGCATTAAGGCACTCGGAGAGTAGAGGATGACGCGACGCGAGCTGTGGTTGTTGGCTGTGGAAATTATCGCCGTCCTGGCAGCATTCACGCTTGTCCTGGCCGGTTTCTCCTTATTCTTGATCTACTATGGCACGCCTGACCAGTCAGATTACACGATCGAAGTCATCGGCGCTTACGAACTGATCCGCAGGTGCTCGAACTGTCGCAGCTTGTGGGGGCCGGTGCCTGAGGACGCGGATAATCCTCCGTACATCGATTCGGCAGAAATCGTGGGTGAGGATGTCGTCCGCATCGGCTGGGACACGCGGTTTATCGTCTGCTGTCAGAACATTACGCCCGAGGCAGAAGAGCAGTCTCTGGTGTACTGGGTGATCGACATGGAGAACCAGCAACGCCACGGCCCGCTCAGCGAGGAGGAGTACCCTGCATTACTGATGGAACTCGGGGCCGCGGAACCCATACGTCTTCTTGATACTCCTCGATCCTCATGGGATGTAAGCACGTTCAACAAGAACATCTGGAACAACGGCAGATAGGACAGGTTGTTGACCTGTCGTGGCCACATTCACGGCCAGGAATGATTGCACCTTGCCGCGAACCTGACCCATCGACAAAAAGTATCTGTAATCCTACCGAGGCCTGATGTAGAATGGCAGAATACTACGCACCGGCGTGGTTGTTGAGCTCTCTCGTAAGTTGAGTGGCATGGTTCTATCGAGAAAACCGGAAAGGCACATGGCAACTTGTAAAAAATCAGGGCGCGAGGAAACCTTCCCAGTGCGAAACAAAGGTATTCGGCGCGCGCTTCAGGATCGTGACGTGATCGTCTGCCGTCGAGGCACTCGTTCGATCAGTTCTTTTCTCATGATGCTGTTTCTATTGCCAGCCTCATGTGCGGAGAACGCCGACCCGGGCCTGCAAGGGAGGCGGAGGGATAGCCACCGTCCCATGTCGCACGCGTGCATCGAGATGCCGACGCAGGGCATCAGCGCGCATCGGGGTGAAAACCGCATCCATCCGGAAAACACGCTGCCCGCTTTCCGCGAGGCGATTCGCGCGGGAGCCCAGCAGATCGAAATGGACGTCTATTTGACGGACCACGGCGACTTGGTCGTGATCCATGACTCGACTGTGGATCGAACCACTGACGGAACGGGCGATCTTCGGGAAATGACGCTCGACGAGATCAAGAGCCTCGATGCGGGATCCTGGAAGGATCCGCGGTTCGCGGGCGAGCGCATCCCGACCCTGGAGGAAGCCTTGGCGATCATGCCGCGCAACGTATGGCTGAACCTGCACCTGAAAGGCGGGCGCGCGCTCGGTGAAGCCGTCGCAACAATGGTTATCGAACAAGGGCGTATGCATCAGGCGTTTCTCGCAGCGAACAGACAAGCGGCGGAGGGGGCACGTTCGGTCGACGAGGGTATTCTCATTTGCAACATGGAACGCCGAGGGGGCGACGTCGCCCGATACATCGATGAAACGATCGCACACGGCTATGCGTTTATCCAGCTCCACCATCGCCACACAATGCCAGCACCCGAGCAGATGCAGCGACTCAAGGACGCCGGGGTAAGGGTGAATTATTATGGCACCGACGACCCGGGCGCCCTCGAAGCGTTGTATGACCTGGGTGTTGATTTCGTGTTGACCGATAATCTGTTGCCGATGATGGAACGTGCAAAGCAACTCGGAATTCAGACGTTGAACCCCGTCTATTAAGGGGTACGGCCCTCCCGCGCAGCCTTCCCGGCTCAAGCGCGAGCAATGGATGACACGCGCAGGGCGGATGGGTTGCAGACATCGGACATCCACAAAGGGATATGCCTCATGTGGCTTTTAGTGCTCCTTCTCCTCGCGGTTGTTTTCATCATTGTCGCGACCACGAAATTCAAGCTGCACCCTTTCCTTGCACTTCTGGCAGCGGCATTCGGCTATGGCATACTCAGCCGAGAGATGTCACTCGAACAAGTCGCGGACTCGGTAAACGCCGGCTTCGGCGGGACGATCGGCTACATCGGGATCGTCATCCTGGCCGGGGCGGTCATCGGCACCTTTCTGGAAAAGTCCGGCGGTGCGCACCAGTTGGCCAAAAGCACGCTCAAACTGGTGGGCAAAAGGAACGTGCCCGCCACCATGGGAGTCATCGGTTACGTGGTGAGCATCCCGGTCTTCTGCGACTCGGCATTCGTCATCCTCTCCCCGCTGGCCCGTGCACTGTCGCGCAAAGTCGGGATATCGCTTGCGGCAAGTGCGGTCGCGCTCAGCCTTGGCCTTTACGCCACCCATACCATGGTCCCGCCGACACCCGGCCCCGTTGCCGCGGCCGGCCTGCTTGAGGCGGACCTGGGCCTGGTCATCCTCTGGGGGGTGATCGTCAGCATAGTCGCACTCGCGACCGGCTGGCTCTTCGCAATCACGTATGCCGCATCGGTTGATCTCCCTCTCGATCCGCAGCCTTCGGGGGACGCCCCGCAAGAAATCGCCGCTTGCCCGCCATCGGCGATCAAATCGATCGTTCCCATCTTCCTGCCGATTCTGTTGATTGTGGCAAGATCCATCGCCCAATTCCCTACCCAACCTTTCGGACAGGGACATGCCGTCGCGCTCATCAACTTCGTCGGGCAGCCGGTGGTGGCGCTGCTGGTGGGCGTATGCCTGGCTTTTCTTTTGCCAAGAAAACTCACCACCGAGATGCTTTCCGCTACCGGCTGGGTCGGCCAGGCCGTCACCACCGGCGCGGGAATCATTATCATCACCGGTTGCGGCGGTGCCTTCGGGAGAGTGCTCCAGGATTCGGGAATCTCGCAGGTCGTGGGCGACTATCTCGGTGGCGGCGCGAATCTCAGTATCTGGCTGCCTTTTCTCATCGCGGCGGCATTGAAAACGGCGCAGGGCTCATCGACCGTCGCCATCATCACCACAGCCGGTATCACGGCACCTCTTCTCGGTGCGCTCGGCCTCGAAGAACCGACCGCCCGGGCACTGGCAGTGGTCGCCATCGGCGCCGGCTCGATGGTCGTAAGCCATGCCAACGACAGCTATTTCTGGGTCGTAACAGGCTTTTCCGGGATGAGCGTGAAACAGGGATACAAATTGCAGACGCTGGGGACGCTCATCCAAGGCACCGCGTCGGCTGTGACGTTGTGGATCATCAGCTGGATCGTCCTCTGAGAACGGGTGGTATGATGTAATAAAAAAGGCGAAATAATGAAACTTTATCAAAGTCAAATACGTCCCGGAAACGAGCCCCTGCCCGAATCAGTAGGATGGGGTGACGTGAAAAAGCTCCCGGAAGAGGCATGCGTCGTTCGAATAAGCACAGCCCCTACGGGACGACCGCACCCTGCCTCGATGTGCGAGGTATACGACAGTCAATGGCGTCAATGTATGCCTCAGGTATTGGCTGCCCTTTTGGGTTCAGCTGAAAGCCGCGAAGCTCTCTTTGTGTGGGTGGAAGGTCCGATGGAAACCGGATTTTTGCCACAAGTCCTTGCCCGTGCGTTTGCGGAGGACGAACTAGGGCACATGCGGTATCACCTGGAAGGTATTACGTCTTTGCTACGAGACGGCTACTACTACAACTGGGTATGCATCGAATTCTGCGAGAATGCGCTCGCTGAAATTCTAGCGGATGAGTTCGTGTGCTTTGAAATAGTCAGGTTGTCCGCTCTCTTGTTTGACGACACGCTCGTGCCCGATGTGATCATTCAAAAATCCAAGCAGGTAGTTACCCCGCGATGGGCCGTAGAGCATAATGCGATCGCGGTTAAAACCTCAGGTTATTTTGAAGGATGCTATCTAGCCGGCCGTGAAGTAAAAATTACTGAAGCTTTGCGTAGAATCGACAGCGCCATCGGCCTTATCAAAGCCTGAGTAGTAAAGGCAGTTCATTGACCTGCACTACACCGATGCTGAGAAGGTGTGTGACTTATTCCGAGCCGCGCCCGTAA
>PWPN01000149.1 GCA_003557125.1 Phycisphaerae bacterium
CCGTGGAGGCTAAAAGAGCGGGATGTTCTCGATCCTGGGACAGTGGATTGGCCTACGACCGGGCACCGTCGTAGGTCTCTGGGCGGTCGTCGTCGCGGCGGCATCCGTGTGGTTGCTCGTGAGCGCCCCGGCTGCGCCCCCGGAGATCGGCTCCTTTCTGCCCCCGGATGCACCCCACAATCTGTCGATGCAGTTCCTGCGGAAAGCGTTCCCGCAGGTCGCAGCCCGCAGCCAGATCGTCCTGGTCGGGCATCGGCCCGGCGGGCTGTACCCTCACGACATCACCTGGCTGGGATCGACGGCCGAGCGAATCGCGGAAGTGACCCAGGGGCCGGTCCTGTCGCCGACGGTGCCTTTCCTCAACCAGCGGCTGATGAGCGACGACGGGCAGGTCGCGATGGTCGTGGCAAATCTCCCGAGCAATTTCATCAGCCCGACCACGGTCGAGATCGTCAACCGGGTCGAGAAGCTGCTGGTCGGCGATCGCCCGGAAGGGTTGCAAATCGAACTGACCGGGACAGCCGGCATCGGGCACGATTATGTCCTGGCGACCGAACGGGCGGTCTCCCGAACGACCTGGGTGACGGTGCTGGCGGTGTTGGCCATCCTGATGATGGTGTACCGCTCGCCGGTCGGCGGGCTGGTGCCCCTGCTGTCGATCGGGGCCAGCGCGTTTCTAGCTCTCTCGCTGCTGGAAATGCTTGCACGCGTCGGCCTGCCCGTGGGCGATATCGAGCGCGTCTTCGCCGTCGTCCTGCTGTTCGGCGCCGGCGTGAATTACGCGTTTTTCTGGATCGCCCGATACCGCGAAGCCCTCACCGACCAGCTCGAAACCTCCGGGTCAGCCGCATTCCCCGTCGCTGCGATGACAGCCTCTCAGCAGACGGGGCCGGCTGTCCTGGCCAGTGCGGCCACGACGATCTGCGGCCTGTCCACGATGGTCGCGGCCCAGCTCGTGCCGTCACGCAACGCGGGCATGGTGCTTGCACCGGTGCTGATCCTCTCGCTTCTGGCTGCCCTGACATTGGCGCCGGCCCTGGCCCGACTGATGGGCAAGGCCCTGTTCTGGCCGATCGGGCTCAACCCGAGCAAGACCTTCGGCCAACAGACCTTCTGGCCGGCGATGGCGCGACTCGTTTCGCATCGTCCGGGCCTGGTCATGGCCGGCGGCGTCATCGCACTCGGCGGCCCGGCGCTTTACGCACTGAACGTGCCTTCCCGCTACGACGCCCTGTCAGAACTGCCGCCCGGCACGACGTCGGAACGAGGCTATGAAATCCTCGAACGCCATTTTCCACAAGGCGAGCTCTTCGGCACCCAATTGTGCCTGCGCTTCGAGTCGGAACTCCCGGCCGACAGGAACATCGAAGAGATCAGCGACGCCATCGTCGCGCATCTCAGTGCCCTGGACAGCGTGACCGACGTCTACGGCCCGCACAACCCGCTGGGTACCACCCATCCGCTGACCGGTGCATGGATGGACCGTTTTCTCGCGATGGCTGCCAAGCCCTATTTCGTATCCGACAGTCACAATGCCATCCGGTTCGAGGTGCTCATCGCGTACCCGCCCTTCTCGCTCGAAGCGATGGACCTCATCCAGAGCGTCCAGGCCGATGTCCGGGATCTCCTCGCCGAACGGGCAGGGATCGCCGAGGCGCCCGAGGTCCTGGCGGCCGGCCTGACCCCCTACATGAGCGACGTCCGGCAAACGTCGCGCAGGGATCTGCGGCTCGTCATGGTGCTGGCGTCTCTGGTGATCGGTTCGATCGTGTTGATGCTCGTTCGGGACTTCATACTGGCTCTGTTCATGATGACGGCCACTTGGCTGACGTACGGTGCGACCATGACGTTCAGCCACCTGTTTTTTACGAGGGTGCTGGGCGAAGCGGGGCTCGACTGGAAGGTCCATCTCATCGTATTCGTGCTCGTGGTCGCAGTCGGGCAGGACTATAATATATTTCTGGTGTCCCGGCTGATGAAGGAACTTTCCAGCGGCGAGCCCCGCGAGGCGACCCGTCGTGCAATCGTGCGAACGGGTTCGGTCATCAGCAGTTGCGGTCTGATTATGGCTGCGACACTGGGCTCTCTCTGGGCCGGCGGCTTGGACCTGCTCCGGCAGGTCGGGTTCGCGTTGGCCTTGGGCGTGCTCATCGATACCTTCGTGGGGCGCCCGTTGTTACTGCCGGGCTTTTTCCTGCTTTCGGGGCGAGCGCAGAAGTTCCTGGACAAGAAACGCAAAGTCCCCAAGAGCCTGGGCGGGGAAATCGCCGAGCCGGCCGATATGATCGTGGAAGGGTGAGATCGCGATATGTTCGAGAGGGTCTATGCGGACACACCCCGGATCCTGGCCATTCAGGATGTCTATCTCCGAGCGAGCCTTGAAGACTCCCCCACCTTGCGGGAATTTTACGAGGAATTGCTCGGGCTGCATCCCGTGGAACCGCCCCATCCGGACGCTCTAAGTTTCCGAGGCGTGGATGCAGCCGGCCCGCGGCTGATCGTAGCTTTGACGGCCGAATCGCCACCGCCCCCTGTGCGGAGAGCCGTCCTGGTCCAGGTCGGGTGCCTGCATGCTTTTTCCGAGGCCTGCCGTGACCGCAAGCTCGCTTACGAGGTGCAGCGGGGCTGGTCGTTTTATGACCGCCGACTTTTCGTCGAAGACCCGGCCGGCTATCGGGTGGAGGTCATCGCCTATCATACATTTTGAGAATATATGACGTGACACTGCAATCGCACAAGAGCTTGAATGACCGTGCCCCAGCGTGGCGATTTACCGTCAGGGCCCATGTTTACATGAAAATCTTGGCTGGCGTATCGGGAAGCTGTTTTGCGAGAAGCGGGATCTGATCAGTATGAATTTTTTGTTGTTTCGAGGATGACATGTCCGTAAATAACGTATATACTATGGGCGATTCGGGGAACCCAAGACAGACAGCCGGGATTGAGAGTGGCAGGACGCGCGTGGGGTTATCAGCCCCCTGATGCGTCACCTTCAGATGTCATGTCCAGGACGCACTGGCTTTCCCGTTTGCCTGGGACTATGCAGGAGCGTTTACGCCAACCTAGAGCGCAGCCGACCCATCCAGAGTAAAGAACGCTGACAATGCGATGCTCTGGGGATTAAGCAGTCCTGAACATCGATCTGACGCGATCACAAGGTAATCACATGCACGCTCTCCGCTGCGCGAGGTGTTCGATGCGGAAGGTACCGTGAAGGATGCTCCTGTGTACGGGCCCGCTTGATGGCGCGTTATTCCCGCAAGAAGCAGGCGATCGCGAGCGAGGATTTTCCACAACGGTGCGGGATCCGGGAAAGGGATCGGAGTTGAACAGGTCTCGCGTGCCGATCATTGGCGTAGCTGGTGGAATCGGTTCAGGCAAGAGCATGGTCGCGTCGCTGTTCGCCGAGATGGGTGCGCGTGTGATTGACGCGGACCGTCTCAATCACGAGGTGCTCGACACACCCGAGGTTTGTGAAACTCTGCGAGCCACGTTCGGCGACTGTATCGTCAATGCCGAAGGGATGACGGACCGTGACGCGATCCGCAAGATCGTCCGGGATGACGCCGAGGCGTTGCGGCGATTGGAGAACGTGGTTCACCCGCGCATTGCCGAGCGGACCGAAGCGTTATTGACCGAATGGCAGGCCGACCCGGAGGTGCCGGCGATCGTATGGGATGCCCCCCTGCTGTTCGAGCTCGGTTTGGATCGGCGATGCGATGTGATCGTATTCGTGGAGGCAGACCCGGCGGTGCGCCGGGCACGAACGCTCCAACAGCGTCCATGGGCGCCTGAGGATTTTGGTCAGCTGGAAAAAAAACAGAAATCGTTGGACTTGAAAAGGTCGCGGGCCGATTATATCGTAGACAACAATTCCAGCGTGGAGTCCCTCCGTCCCAGGGTCAAAGAGATATTTTCGCAAATACTCTCCAGCTGTTAAAAATCGGCCTGTAATGTGCCGCTTACCGAGACTGCATTGTCGTTTTAGAACGTCGTACCGTGGTGCAGGCCATCATCGGATGGGCTGCGGCTGTTGCAAGAGGAGCCGATTGCTTGTCGGTTCCATGTGAGCGGGTGAGAAGATCCCTATGTTAATGAGGGGCGACTGTTACCGAGGGGCGACCGCCCCATGACCAGACCAGGAGGAATGTTTCATGGCCAAGGCCAGTGAAAAAACGAAAAATGGCAGGCCGACACGCGCGACCTCGCGGCGGAAAGCTGAAAAAGAAGCCGTCGAGGAGAAGCAGGAACAGACGGTGGACAGCGTCCAGCAAGAGCCTGACGAGGCGGCTGTGCCGCCGAGCAAGCCGGCCGAGGTAGACGATTCGCAATCCGCGATCGATGCCGAGACGCATGCCAGGTACGAAGAGATCAAACGCGGCGAACTGCACATCCGCGATCTTCAGAAGCTGTCGGTCGACGCGCTTCATGAGATCGCGCGGCAGGAAGGGCTGCTTGACTATACCGGTTTGAGCAAGTCCGAGTTGATCTTCAAACTCCTCAAGGAGCGCATCCGGCAGAACGGCCTGATGTACGGCGAAGGGGTTCTCGAGATCCTTCCGGACGGCTTCGGCTTTTTGCGCAACCCGGAGTACAACTACCTCCCCTGCCCGGATGACATTTACGTGAGCCCGTCGCAGATCCGCCGTTTCGGCCTGCGCACGGGGCACATCGTCGCCGGCCAGATCCGACCGCCCAAGGAGTCGGAGCGCTACTTCGCGCTGCTGCGCGTCGAGGCGATCAACCTGGAAGACCCCGAGCGCGTCAGCGAAAAGACGAACTTCGAGGATCTCACGCCGCTGCACCCCGGCCCCAAGGTCGAGACCGCCGACACGCTCGGCGTCGACGGCCGCATCCGTTTGGAGACGGCTGCCGACGAGATCAACATGCGCGTCGTCGACCTCGTGACGCCGATCGGCAAGGGACAGCGGATGCTCATCGTGGCACCGCCGAGGACCGGCAAAACGGTACTCCTTCAGAAGATGGCCAACGCCGCCACGACGAACCACCCCGAAACCTATGTCATCATCCTGCTCATCGATGAACGGCCCGAGGAAGTGACCGAGATGCAGCGTGCCACCAAGGCCGAGGTCATCTCCTCGACCTTCGACGAGCCCGCCAGCCGGCACGTTCAAGTCGCCGAAATGGTCATCGAAAAGGCCAAGCGCATGGTCGAGTACGGCCACGACGTCGTGATTCTGCTCGACTCGATCACGCGGCTCGCGCGTGCCTACAATACCGAGGTGCCGCATTCGGGCAAGATCCTGACCGGCGGCGTGGACGCCAACGCGCTTCAGAAGCCGAAGCGGTTCTTCGGCGCGGCCCGCAACATCGAGGAAGGCGGCTCGCTGACAATCATCGGCACCGCGCTCGTCGACACGGGCAGCAAGATGGACGAAGTCATTTTCGAGGAGTTCAAGGGCACCGGTAACTCGGAGCTCCACCTCGACCGACGCCTCGTCGATCGACGCGTCTGGCCGGCGATCGATATCGCAGCCAGCGGGACGCGCAAGGAAGAGCTGCTCCTGGCGCCCGAGGAACTCGAGCTGACGTACAAATTGCGCCGGGTTCTGAGCGACATGAACGCCGTCGAGGCGATCGAACTGCTTCGCAGCAGGCTCGCCAAGGTGCGCACGAACGCCGAATTCCTCATGACGATGAACCTCTGACAAGGCGTCGGGCCTTTGTCTGCAGGCTGCGATCGGCATTCGACGACCGAACGGGTGCGATATGAAAATCGCCATCACCGGAGCCACGGGGTTTCTCGGACGCTACATCGTCAACCATCTCCTGGATGCCGGGCACGACTGCCGCTGTTGGCATCGGCCCAACAGTGACCGAGGCGGCTTCCACGGACAAGCACCCGGTACGCTCGAATGGATACCGGGCCAGCTCGCGGACGATACGTCCGCCGAAACGCTCGTCGCGGGAGCCGATGCGGTCGTGCACGCCGCCCTGGAACGACCCGGGGCCGGGTTCCGCGGCGCCGAGGGTGACATCGTGGTTTTCGCCGAGCGCAATGTCATCGGAACCCTTCGCCTCATCCGCGCTGCACGGCAGGCGGCGTGAAGCGGTTCGTCTTCATTTCCACCTGCGCCGTCCACGAGGTCATCCTCGACGATCGACCTCTCGACGAGTCGCATCCGATCTGGCCGATGAGTCACTACGGCGCCCATAAGGCTGCCATCGAAAAATTCGTCCACAGTTTCGGCTTCGGCGAAGAGTATGACATCTGCGCGTTGCGGCCGACGGGGATCTACGGACTTGCCCGGCCCGTCGAAAAGAGCCGATGGTTCGATATCGTACAGGCGGTCGCCGCCGGGGAACCGGTCGATTCGAGCCGGGGCGGCAAGGAGGTGCATGCCGCCGATGTCGCCAAGGCGGTCGAGATCCTCCTGACGGCCGACGGCGTGGCCGGGCAAGCCTACAACTGCTACGACATGTACGTCGCCGAAGAACAGGTCGCCCGGATCGCCAAGGAACTGACGGGCAGCAGCTCGACCATCGCCTCGCACGACAAGGCACCCCGGCATCGGATCGAAACCGGCAAACTCCGCGCGCTGGGCATGGAATTCGGCGGCCGGGATCTACTCGAGAAAACCATCGCGCAGTTGCTCGAAGCGCTCCCGAATACCTGAAATCCCTCAAGACATCCCCATGGAGAAGGCATGGCTATGGGCGTTCTCTCAGCCGCGCTCGGAACGGCACCGGTCACAGCCGCATCGCTGACGGTGTCGACGGCCACCGAACGAGTGGACGATCGGCCGAGCATCGTGCTGATCATGGCCGATGACCTGGGCTTTTCCGATCTGGGGTCTTACGGCAGCTCTACGACATGGAGGAGGATCGCACCGAGCTCAACGACCAGGCCGAGGCGATGCCTGAAAAAGTCGAGGAATTGGCAGCTCTCTATGAGCAATGGTTGGCCCGCTGCACCGCGACGCGTCTTCCGGGCGCACAATAATCCTTGTGCCCGATGACTGCGGTTTTGCCCGTCTCACAGCGTCTCGCTGAAAATCACGAAGCCGACTTCTGTCCGTTGTGTCCGTTGTGTCCGTTGTGTTTCGCGCCGTTACGGCCCGTCTGCGAGCCCGCGAACGGTGGAGACCCGACCGGCTGAATAAAGGTATCGGGAATCGGCAGACTCTGGCCTGTCTTGTGCAGCTCGGCGAAGACGACCATGCCGTTTTTTTCCTCGTAGACTTTCTGATCCGCGATGCGATGGGCGGGAATCCGCTTGGCGGTATCGAGCAGTTCTTCGGCGCTTCGGTAGATGAGTTCCCACCTCATGAACGCTTCCATGTACCCGATGCCCGCGGTATCCGGGAGGAAGTTGGTCAACAGCGTGATCCCGCCGTCGCGCGTCGTGTTGAACATCCACGTCGTCAGGCGGGTCGCCAGCTTTTGCGGGAGGTAATCATAGAGGCCGGCCGCATAGACGAAATCGAACTGGCCGAGGTTGCGAAGTCGGCCCAACAGCATTTCGCCCACCGTACCGCGGATCGTACGGACATTCTTACCGTTGAATCGCTCGCGAACGTGTGCGAGACTTTCCAGGTCCTGGTCGAAAGCGACGTATTCAGCCACCCTGCCATCCTGGAAGGTCTGCGACATTTCTGCTTCACGAAGATGGCCGCACGCGATCGACAGGATGCGCAATTCCTTTCGACGCGCCGCGAGTCTGTCGATGATGCCCGCGATGATCCGCGCGCGTTCGCGCACGGCACGGGAAGGCGGCGTATTCGTGGTAAAATCGAAGATAGATCGACCGACGTGCGTCGTCTCCGGGCGACGGTACCCGTAAATGTAATCGAGCAGCATCGCATCGCCGGGATACCCGCGCGGCTTGCTTGCACTGTGCTGCGTAAAGGGATCTTCCTGGATCAACTCGGCCAGACCGTGCTTGGGGACGACCTCCTCGCAGAACTGCTTCCACTGATCGCCCGGCATCTCCCGGCGAACCTGGCACAGCTCCTGCAAGAGATCGGTCATCACTGCTGAAACTTTTTCGGGTTCGCGCGGAAAGGTCTCATAGATACGATCCAGAAGGCGACTTCCGCGACCAAGCAAGAGTTCCGGAGGTCTGTCGTTCATCGTAAAACTCCTGACGAATCGACGAATCTACTGCCCCCATTTGACACCAACGGGCCGGACTGCCCGCGTCCTGGGACGACGCGACCTCCTGTCGCTTGAGATGTGGAGAGCCAAAGGGCTCGCGATCTCATACTCCATGAAACTTGGAACGCCATATTACCGAAGCCCAAAAGGTGGATCAAGAATATTTTGCCTTTTAAGTGTCATTAGTAAGGCACCCTTTATCCTTTTTCATGCCTGTGTCACATCCAGGCACGGAATTCGAAACGCGCAGATATTGCGCGATACCTCCTGGCGAGGTTGGCTTTTCCAACAATTCCGTTGGGGCGACGAAAGAATTTGTGTTAATCCAGGGGGACAGATGGTCAGCTAAAACGCATCATGCCCGTCAAAACAAAGTAAATGATGAAGTTGGATAATCATCCTGAAAATCGACGCCTGATGAAGCGCCCTTCCAGGCCCGATAACAATGCATCCATGGCGCGCCAATACGTCGGCTTCCCACTCCAATAGAGATGCGCACTTATCGGACAGAGATGCGTTGCAGCAGAACAGACCGAAATCCTGGCATCACGAAAATAAAATTTAAGATTTTTCAAAAACGGAACCCGAACCCCATCGAAATGCTGTGATGTGCTTGCGACATGCTGCTCACCCCGTAATCGACGCCCAGAGGGATACGGCTGTAGCCGGGCCCCTTGACCGACTCGCGAAACGCCAGGATGTACCCACCGCCGACCCACCAACGCTCGGTCTCATAGCGTAGGCCTGTCGTGAAGTGATGCCGCGTCGGAACGGAGCACAGTGCGATTTTGTTGGCACGGCGGATGGGATTGGTGGCATAGTGGTAGCCGGTCGCGAGCGTCCAGTTCTCGTCGAGTTTGTATTCCTGGCCGAAGATGAAGATCCATTGGTCTTTGTAGCCGAGCGGAAAGGGGTAGCGCAGGTTGAACAACGGCCCGTCAGTGGCAATCGTCATCGAATTGAATGAGGAGTTCCTGTAGTTGAGCCAGCGCGTTTCGCCGATGAGTTTCAACCAGTCGGTCGCATCCCAGGCGACGCCGCCGGTCACCTTCTGGGGCAGGCGCAGCTGGTCAAGCCTCGCGCTGCCGAGCGGCACCGGCACCACGCCCAGTAACGATGCCTTCCCGGACCCCCCCGAAACGTCGCCGAACCACGTGGGCGAACGGTACCCCAGGCCGAAGGCCAGGTCCTCGCGTGCCTGGTAATGCATGCCCAGCTGGAACCCGCCACCGTAGGCATAGCCGCGTCCGATTTCCACGTCGGCGGGCCCCAGAACGAGGCCGAACCGCGTGGTGACGACTTCCGCGCGTCCGCCCACACCGACTGACAGCTTGTCGGTGACCTGGTAAGCCAGGTTCAGTTGGACGGCCATGTTTTTGAAATCCGAGGAGACTCGCCTTCTCATGTGCGGGATCATGAGGTGCCGCATCTTATAAGACGTTCCCAGACCGGCCTTGGAATGGAACGCGAGGCCGGCTGTGAGACGGTCGTTGATGGGCATGGCAATGCCCGCGTTGTGCAGATGGATGAGTTTCTTTTCCGAACGGGACCGATCGATCGGACTGCGCC
>PWPN01000328.1 GCA_003557125.1 Phycisphaerae bacterium
GATCGCACTCGTGCTGCCAGACGCGTGCGAGCAGATCCTCGGCCTCGACATCGACCGGTCGGCCTTGCACGTCCAGTGCCCGCATCCGGCATCGACGGGCCCGCCGTACCGTGACGGTCACATCCGGAATGGACAGGCAGCCTTCTTCGCCCTCGACCGCCCCGGTCAGGTCGTAGAGTTCCGGGTTCACGTAGACCTGGTCATCCTGCGGCTCGCCTGTGATATTGCAGACGAAAATCCGGGCCGGCACCCCGATTTGAGGCCCCGCCAGGCCGATGCCGTTCCCCGCGCGCATCGTCCGCACCATCCGCTCAGCCAGTGTTTTCAGCTCGCCGTCGAAGTGAGCGAAAGGCTCGCATACCTGGCGGAGACGCGGATCCGGGTAAACGACAATCGGGTCGGCAACTGGCTGATCCGTCATAAACACGCAACTCCGAAGTCTACGCTCGACAGGGCTGTCGGCTGCGGGGACGTCCTCTACCGGCTTCGGCCGGCTGTGCCCGCACTTTATTGTAGCACGCCGACGCATCGACAACAGCCCCGATAAGCAGCGCCGCAGCAGAGCCCGCCTTGACCCTTTTCAGGTCGTAAATTACGATAATTAAGCATTTATGCCCAGATTCGCAGGGTCGGGCAGTATCCATTGACCCGGGGGTCGCTGCCTACGATCGGCGAAGGATGGCACGAAGCCGAGCGTTTGTTGTAAAAACGCTATTCCAGCGGCTGTGGCCCATTCGATTTTCTTTGTGAATTGCAGAAGCTGATGAGTACAACACCCGATCAACCTGCCGGCGGCGCAGCTGCCATGACTCCATCCTTCAGCGACGTGGAGATCGCCAAAGCGCGTCAATGGTTCCGTAAAGGCCAGGAGTTGGCTGGCAAGAAAAATTACGATTACGCGGTGGAAAGCTACATCAACGGGCTGAATTTCTGGCCGGAAGCCGTCGAGGAAGGCCATAAACCCTGCCGGGCGGCCGCCCTGTTTCGCGGCACCAAAAAGACTACCCTGGCTGACCGGATCCGCCTGAAAGCCAGCGGCCGGGACCCGAAAAAAGCGATGCTTGCTGCCGAAACCCTGCTGGCCAAGGAACCGGGCAACATCGGCCACATGGAGATCGTGTTCCGCAACGCCTTCAAGGCCGGCTTCCCGCAGACGTTCATGTGGATCGGTGAGTTGCTCTCCGAAGCGACCGAGGCCGAGGCCAAATCGAATCCCGATCGCTTCGCACTGATCGGCAAGACCTACGAGGAATTCGCCAACCAGATCGAAGGCACGGACCCGGCCTTGGCCATCGTCGCCCTGGAGCGCTCAGTCCGGGCGTTGACCTGTCTCCAGAGCCTCAAACCCCAGGACCTGGGCATCTCGACGCATCTGCGGGATGTGGCTGGCAAATTGACGATTCTCAAGGGCAAATACGGGACGGCCGAGTCGTTCCGGGAATCGGTCCATGACAGCGAGAGCCAGCGGGAACTGCACGACCGGGATCGGCTTTTTCAGTCCGAACAGCGGGTCGATCAACTCATCGTGCAAGCCCGTCAACGGTACGAGGAAAACCCGACCGACCGCAACACGATCACTGCGCTGGTCAATGCCCTGTGCAAGAGGGAAAAAGAGGTCAGCGAGAACGAGGCCATCGAGATCCTTCTCAAGGCGCACGAAGCGACCGGCGAATATCGCTATAAGATGCAGGCGGACGACATCCGGATGGCCCAGTTCCGCCGGAAACTCCGCCAGATCCAGGCCGGGGGAGACGCCCAGGCCATCCGGCAGGTCCGCCTGGATCAGCTGCGTTTCGAGCTTCAGGCCTACAAAGAACGCTGCAGCCAGTATCCCACGGACATGCGGCTCCGCTATCAGTTGGGGCTGCGACTGTTCCGGGCGGGCAGGTTCGATGATGCCATTCCGGTCCTCCAGGAGGCGCGGAGCGACCCTAAAGCCCGTGTTCAGTGTAACTTATATGTCGGCCGATGCTTTTTTGAGAAGGGGTATTACTCCCAAGCGATCGAAACATATAACCAGGCCCTTCGCGTCCATGAGACGCCCGACGATGACTTGGGTAAAGAGGTACTGTATCGCCTTGGGCTGGCCTACGAGAAGAACGGCCAGACCGAGGACGCCTTGCAAAGCTACGGCCAGCTCATACAATGGGACTACAACTATCGCAACGGCGAGGTTCGCAAACGGCTGGACGCCCTCAAAACCACGGATATCTCGTAACAGATACCCGGCGGGTGACGTCTGGGATGGTATTTATCAAGAACGCTGTGAAAGCGTTCGATGGGTCGGTGGGTTACAAGCTTCAGGAGTAGCGATCGGTGGCACATTCCCTGTCCGCCAAGAAGCGGATTCGTCAGAACGTGAAGCGTCGGGCGCTCAACCGGGCGCGTAAGAATCAGGTCCGTCTCTCGGTTCGCGGTCTGGACGAAGCGCTCCAGGGCGGCGATCGTGAGAAGGCGCAGTCGGCCCTGAAGACCGCGATCAAGAAAATCGACCAGGTGACCGCCAAGGGGACGATGCACGCCAATACGGCCAGCCGCAGGAAATCCCGGCTCCAGAAGCGCTTCAACGCAGCCTTCGCCGACGCGTGAGAGCCCCGAATCGGGGGTGCAGCAGGGCGACTGGGTGTTAAAGGCCGGCGAGGACGCGCGCCGTTTCGCGGTTGCGAACGATGCCCTGTCGATGGATGAATCGCGCGACAACGCATGCGGGCGACGTGTTCGCCCGCTTTTTTCTGCGCAGAATCCGGGGCAGCTGCTGATCGTACGGCAGTTTGCATTTCTACCACGAGCCGCTTCTGGATGGTCCGATCCGATGAGTTCCGCAGCCCGATCCGATGATCGACCTTACGTGAGCCGGGGAGGCGAAAAGCTGGCCGCGGCCCTGGAGGCGTTCGGCATCGATCCCGCGGGGGCGATCTGTGCGGATCTCGGATGCAACGTGGGCGGCTTCACGGACGCCCTGCTGAGGCATGGGGCCGTCCGAGTCTATGCGATCGACACGGGATACGGCACGCTGGACTACCGTTTGCGAACCGACCCGCGCGTCGTGGTGCTCGAACGCACCAATGCGATGCACGTCACGCTCGATGAGCCGGTCGACCTGGCGGTCGTCGATGTCGGCTGGACACGTCAGCGCCACATCCTGCCCAATGCCGCACGGCTGCTCAAACGCGACGGGCGGATCGTGACACTCATCAAACCGCACTATGAGGCAGACAAGCACGAACTGCACAAAGGGGTGGTGCCCGCGCCTCTCGTGGAGGACGTTCTGGAACGGGCTTGTGGGTCGATGGCCGAGCTGGATCTGACCCTTCTGGCGATTCTGCCGAGCCCCATCGTCGGTCAAAAAGGCAATCGCGAGTACCTCGCGTTGCTGACGCGGTCGTGAGACCACGATTCTCAGGCCCATTTTCGAAGTTTGCGCTCGACAAGGCGGATGCCGAGACTCAAGGCGATGGCCATGGCTGCGGCCGGGACGGCTCCGAGCAGGGTGAGTCGGGAATCGTTGCGGGCCAGTCCGCGGCTGATGAAGTCGCCCAGGCCGCCGGCGCCGATGTACGTGGAGAGCGTCGCGATTCCGACGGTCCAGACGGTCGAGGTCCGGATGCCGGCGATCACGACCGGCAGCGCGAGAGGCAGTTCGACGATGCGCAGCCGTTGGGTGTAGCTCATGCCCAGGCTGTTGGCGGCCTCGACCATGGCCGGCGATACCTCCTGGAGGCCCGTGTAGGTATTGACGACGATCGGCAGCAGGGCATAGAGCACCAGGGCGGTGATCGCGGGGATCGTTCCGAGCACGCCGTAAACTGCGAAAAGGAAAGCCAACATCGCCAGGCTCGGGATCGTCTGGACGGTTTCAGTCAGGGCTACGAGCGTACCGCGCGCACGGGGATGGCGGTGGATGATGATTCCGCCGGGGATGCCCACGAGCACGGAGATGAACATCGCGATGCCCGTGAGGCGAAGGTGCTCGAGCGTCTTGATGAGCAGTGCAGGGCGCTGCCGGGCGAGGAACTGCCCGAACGTTTCCACCTGTACGATCGTGGTCGGATCGTCCGGCTGCGGTACGGCTGCGGTCGCATCCTGCCGGGCCTCGATCCATTCGCGCGCGACGCGGGATGGCGGGAGGCGGAGCTCGTCGACGTCGTGATTGAGTTTTCGCATCGCGGCGTCGTCGATCGTCCCTGCCAGCGGGGCCAGCGCGTCTCGGATCTCCGGGTGACGCGCGAGCGTATCGCGTCGCAGAACGGGCGCTGCGTCGTACGGCGGAAACACGCCTCGGTCGTCGACGAGCAGATGGAGTGCATAAGCCTCGATGCGTCCATCCGTGGCGAATGCGCTGATGAGATCCACCTGCCCGTCGGCCAACGCCCGGTACATGAGCCCGGGATCCATGTCCATCGTACGGCCGAAAGAGAGCGCATACGCTCGTTGGAGAGCCGGATAGCCGTCCGGGCGTGTCACGAACTCGCTCGTGAACCCGGCGGTCAACGTTCCGGCTGCATCCGCCAGGTCGCTGACGCTTGTCCAGCCGTGGTCGGCTGCCGTCTCGGCGCGGATAGCCAACGCATACGTGTTGTTGAAACCGACGGGCGGCAACCACTCCAGGTCGAAGTTTTCCCGATAGGCGCGGGCGACCGTCTGAAAGACTGTGTCGCGATCGCGCTGGACCTCGCGTTCCAGAATGTCGACAAGGGCGGTGCCCGTGTATTCGACGTAAATATCGATCTGATCGCGGACCAGCGCCGAATGGCAGATGCCCGTTCCGCCCAGCCCGAACCTGCGCTCGACGGTAAGATCGGTGTGGCGTTCGATGAGCTGGGCGACGAGCTCGCCGAGAATCTCCTGTTCGGTGAAATTCTTGGCCCCCACCCGGACGGTGCCAAGCTCCGCGGCCGGGACGGTCGGCGCGAGGGCGAACAGGAACAGGACCGGCAGTGTGGCGATGCGGTTCATGCGAAGTGGCCCGAAAAAGTGTCGAGTTGGCCTCGGACCCGACTGAAAAAGTCCTCGACGAAGGGGGTGGCCGGCTTGTCGAGGAGTTCCTCGATGGCTCCGACCTGCTGGACGGTCCCCTCGTGCATGACGGCGATGCGGTCGGCCAATGTCATCGCCTCGAAGACGTCGTGCGTGACGAAGACGATCGTTTTCTGTAGCTCGGCTTTGAGCCGTACGATCTCCTGCTGGAGCGTGTCGCGCGTGAGGGCGTCCAGCGCTCCGAAAGGCTCGTCCATGAGCAGGTAGGCAGGGTCGGTCGCCAAGGCCCGCGCGACGCCGATCCGCTGCTGTTGGCCTCCCGACAAATGCTTCGGATAGCGATCGGCGAACGTGTCGGGGTCGAGGCCGACGACCTCCATCAGTTGCCTTGCCCGGTCGCCTTGAGCGGCCCGGCCGCGGCCGGCCAATCTTAGAGCGATGCTGACGTTCTGCTCGACGGTCATATGCGGAAACAGCCCGATCCCCTGGAACACGTAGCCGATGGATCGGCGCAGCTCGTCCCGGCCTCGTTCGCGGACGTCGCGCCCGTCGACCTCGATGGTCCCGGCGTCCGGCTCGATGAGGCGGTTGATCATTTTCAGGGTGGTGGTTTTGCCGCAACCGGACGAGCCGAGCAGTACGAGCGTCTCACCGGTGCGAATGTCCAGCGAGACCTCGCGCACCGCAAAGGTCTGTCCGCCGTCGAAGGATTTCGATACGCAGTCGAGTCGGATCATGGAAACGTCACCACGTCGGGGTATCGCCCAAGGATAGCACTGCTTTCAAGGCCAATTGGTTCGCGCACGAACCAGTAAGGCACATTAAAGTCAGAATTATAACAGAAATAGCTACATCACGAAAGATAACGCGATCGGCCCGAGGGGTTCCTTGAAATTATCTTAAGATGGCCGAAAATATGTAATCTCTTTATGAGCAAGAGCTTAGGCATATTGCTCGTTATCGGACGTACTTCTGAATAACTTTTCTGTTGACAGAAATATGCTTCGTGATCTATTATATCGCATTCAACATTCAGCGGTTATCCTGAGGGCACTAAGAGAAATGACCCAAGGCCTGACATTGGAAGATCAGATCGTCGTGGCGATTCGAAGGATCATCCGGGCGATCGATGTGCATTCCAAGCAATTGGTCGAGCAGGTCGGCCTGACGGGGCCGCAGTTGATGACGTTGAAAGTGGCTGCTGAGCTCGGCACCGCCTCGGTCGGGGCGTTGGCCAAGGCGGTCCACCTGAGTGGGCCGACGCTGACTGGGATACTGGACAGGCTGGTGCGTCGCGGCCTGATCAACCGCGTGACGGCGACACGGGATCGCCGCAGCGTGGTCATCACGGTGACGGAGAAAGGATACGAAACGCTCGCCTCGGCCCCGTCGCTTCTGCAGGAGCGGTTTCGCCAGAAGCTCGAGGGGTTGGCCGAATGGGAACGGACGATGCTCCTGGCCGCGATCCAGCGGATGGCTGCCATGATGGAAGCGGGCGAGATGGAGGATGTCCCGGTCCTGGATGGGGAGATGCTCATCGACGCTTCCGTCCCAGGTGAGACGCCGCGTATCGCACCGTTTATCGAGGGCGAGTCGATTTCTGGCGGCCATGACGACGTCAACGAACGGAACTACGGATAGCACGGACTACGAAGAGCACGGGTATCTGAGACGATTTCTCTGAATCGGATTTATGGAATCGGATTCTTCGAATCGGACAGCAATGAAGGGGTTTCATGGTGAGTCTTGCAGATCATCTGTTTTCGAAAAAAGCGACTGAGCAGGATACGAAGGTAAACGCACCGAAATTCATGCCGCCGGAAGAGCTGCGGGTCGCGTTGCCCGAACCGAGCATTCAACTCGATCAGGATTCCGAGTGGTGTCTTGTGGAAAAGCCTGAGGGCTGGCAGGAAATCCGCTTTCACGACTACGGCGAGATCTACGACATCCCCGGCCTCTACGAGAAACTTTTTTACGAGATCCTCCAGTGCGATTCGCCGGCGCAGGTCTGTCAGCTGCTGGCCGAGCACCTTCGCGGACAGGACGCTACGCCGTCCTCGCTGCGCGTGCTGGACCTTGGGGCCGGCAACGGCATCGTCGGGCAGGAACTCAAGCACGTCGGCGCCTCGACGATTGTCGGGGTCGACATTGTCGAGCAGGCGCGCAAGGCAGCCTTGCGCGATCGCCCCGGCGTTTACACCGACTACCTCATCGAGGATATGACCGACCTGCCCGAGCCCGCTCGCCGTCGACTCGAAAGCTTCCGTTTCAACTGCCTGACCTGCGTGGCTGCGCTCGGTTTCGGCGACATTCCGACCGAGGCGTTCGTCCGCGCTTATGAGCTCGTCGAACCGGGCGGGTTCGTCGCCTTCAATATCAAACGGGATTTCCTCGACGGAGGGGATCTTTCGGGCTTTGCCGAGCTGATGCGCGCGATGATCGACGAAAACATCCTCGAAGTCTCTTGCACGAAGGCCTACCCCCACCGGTTGGCGACGTCGGGCGATCCGATCGAGTACGTAGCCATCGTCGGCACCAAACGTGCCGAGGTGCCTGCGGCCATGCTCTCTTCGTAACGGCCTGAAGGGTAACGGCTGACGGGCTGGCGGTCCCGAACGCGCGGGCTTTCAGCCGTTAAGTCATCGCAGCCGGAGTTTCAGGCGGACACGTCCTGCCAGCCGATGCCGAGGTGCTTGATCGCGTAGCCGATCTCGCGGCGGCAATCCCCGTACCCGAGCATCCAGTGGAATCCGCGCATCTCGGTGATGAGCCGTTGCCAGTCGCCGTCGATGGCCACGTCGATCTGGGAGCGGCAGATCGGGTGGAAGGGGTTGCCGATCACCCGCCCCGTGCAGCCGACCCAGCTCTGGCAGCCGAAATCGGGGGCGACCATCGTGACGCGTTGGCCGATCGGCAGCTCGACCTTGGGCGCGGCCCCGTAGTCCGACTCGAAGTGCGTGTGGATGCCGACGGGTTCATCCTTGCGGCCATCCATGCGGCGCGGCGCGGTGCAATGTGCGAGCGTGATCACCCCGCGGTGCGGCCACGTCGGGTTGTTCAGGAAGACCGGCGTCCCAAGGATGCCCTCCATGAGGATGCCCGAGGGGATAACCACGAAGTCCGACTCGCAGAAGGCCAAGTAGCCCTCGTCGTTCAGGACGCTGAGCGTCAGGCAGGCAGTCGTCTGGGAGACCGGCATGATCGTGCCCATGCAGTAGTGGACGGTGATGGCGCGCGTTTCGTGCTCGTCCATGAGATCCCGGAAGACCCGTGTCAGCAGAAACCCGTTCTCGACGTAGGCGCGTTCCGTGCGCAGCGCGACGCCCGCACCGGCCAGGTAGGCGTCGGTTTCGGCTTCGGCTGCGCGGACGGTCCTGGGATCGTTGCGGGCCGAGGCGATCCGTCGGCCGAGATCCTCGTAGCTGACGTCGCGGATGTCGAGTTGCCATTTCTCGCGCGCGATGCGCGGCGCGAGTTCGCCGGCCGAGCCCCAGCCGCCGGCCCCGCCGATGGCCACGATCCGCTGGCCCAGCGTGCGGCGGAGGCCCGTCAGTGCCCGCAACCGCCAGGCCAGTTCGTCCGTGCTGTCGACGATGACGTCCTGCACGTCCACGCCGGGCTGTTTGAATTCATCGCTGGCCTTGCGAAGGAAGTGGGGGTGGAGAATCTCGTACCACAGCGAGATCGGGCCGGACTCGTGACGCAGGAAGAACAGGTTCGGCCGATCCGGGTCGATGAGCGCCTCGAGTACCGGCTGCCAGCTTCCCGATGCATAGATGAGCATCACGTCGCAGTCGCTTTTGCGTGCATGCTCAGCCGTCGCCACGTCATGGACACGGGCGACGGGCAGCATCTTGACCGCTAATTTATGCGTGGCGATGCATTCGCGCAGTTCTTTTTCGATCCGTGCGACCTCCTGGTCGACATCGGCGCCCGTCATGAGGCCTCCCCACTGCCGCCAGCTGTGCAGCGGCTTGTGCACGGGCAGGTCGTACGTGAGCACCGGCTGAACGACGAGCTCGTTGGCCGGTGCGAACCTCAGGCGGTCGGGCTCTTGGGTTTCCTGGGCCCGTGCCTCGCGTCGCCCGAGCGCCCAGCCGCTCAAGGCCGCTGCCCCCATGCCCAGCATGACGTGCCGACGCGAGACGAACGCCTCGGCTGCCCGCTCATAGAACGCGCGCAGACCTTCCGAACACCCGTCTCCGCCTCCGCATCCGCATCCGTCCTGAGGATCGTGCCGATCGTCCGGTCCCTGAGTATTCGCCTGACCGTCGCCCATGATCGTGCTCCTGCCGGTATGCCCTGTCCGAACAATGGTGCCGCTTCGGTTCTCCGAAGGCACCGGATGTGGAGCAATCATGATAACAGTCGGCGTCGGTCTGCGAAAGTAAAAAGTAGAATTGTAAACATGTCATGTTTTATGGACAGGTTCAGCCCGATGTGAGCCGAGCGTTTTCGTGCGGGAGTCGCAAGGGTTACGCAGCGCAGGGTGGTGCGCTGGTGCTGTGATGGTGGGCAATGGGAGCCGTCAGGGATCCTTTTTTTCAGGATCTTCTTTTGACGATGA
>PWPN01000175.1 GCA_003557125.1 Phycisphaerae bacterium
ATGCCCTGGGATGGTGTGCGGCTCGACGACGACGGGCCAACGGTTGATCGCCTGGAGAAGCTGGATAAAACCCTCTCCGGGATCGGCTTGGCCGTCCCCGTTCGCGTGCGCATAAAGATGGACATCGTGTTCCACGTGGACCGCGTACGGCTTCAATTCGTCGAGCTTCTCGGCCACGACCTCCCACCAGCGCTCCCGACCCGGGTCGAGAATCGGAATGACGCCCTCGCCTCGGCCGTCCGCATGGCTGATGACCAGCACCTCGCGGTCCGGATTGTGCTTCCGGATGAACTCGCGGGCCTCGTGACAAAAGGCGGCCACCCCGCACAATCGCGGCGGATAGCTGGACACCAGGACGATCGGCTCAGCCATGGCGGGACTCCTGCCAGGGTAGCGCTCATCAAGGAAGGTTCATACAAGATCCTTATTCGCAATCGTGCGACACAAAGAGCCGCAGGCTTTAGCCTGCGCGGTTTTCCATGCAGTGTGAGCGCCGCGTAATCGTGAATGTTCACCTAGATCAGGATCTTGACGACAGCCTTGCGGACCGCACCTGTACAACCCAGAGGCGCATGCGCGTCTTCGGGGAAATAGATCGCCAGCATCCCCGGCGGCAGCGGCGTCCACGTATCCGGCGCGTCCTTGTAAAGCACCACGTCCTTGTCTTCATCGAACGGCCCCTGCGGATCGGTGCAGGATGCGGTCGGCTTGTATCCGATCGCGTCGATGCCTTCAAGAGTTAACTGGATGTCGATGTAGCGACGATGCGCTTCGAGCGATGCACCCTCTCGGCCTCGCCCCTCCCCGCGTGCTACGACGACGAAGATCCGGTCGTCATCAACCGCATGGCGGCCATCGGACAGGCTCGCCAGGTCGGTCGCGCGAAGGAACGCAAAAGCCGGCCCGAATCGCGGGTGGAGAGAAACATACCGCTCGGCGTTTTCGATCCGATCGAGAATCATCGCATACTCCTTGAAAGGCGGTCGTGCACGAACCCTGCGGTGCAAACGCTTACAATGCGATCTGCCGCACGAGCGTGATGTGCGGCTGGCTGCGAAGCTCGGCCAGCGTGACCTTGTCGAGCGGCTTGCCGACGCGGATCAAAAACATCGACCGCTTGCGCGCCTTGCTGTGCGAGAAGTCGAATTGCCGGATCTGGATGCGGTGCGCATCGAGCACCGACGCGATCGACGAGACCACGCCGAGCCGATCCTTGCTGCGGATCGCCAAGTACGTGCCTTCGGCCTCGACCTCGAAGGGGAAATCGTCGATGAGGCTGATCCGCGTGTGCGGCCCGCTGAAAACCACGCCGCCGACGACGAAATCCTGCCCGTCGAGCTCGAACCGGCACTTGATCGCGCTTTCGTAGTTCGTGAAGCCGGGGTCCGGCGTTTCATACACGTTCAGCCCGGCCGTCTGGGCACGGAGGTCGGCGTTGACGTAGCTGACGTATTCGAGTTTGCCCGCCAGGAAACCTTTCAAAAACGCCAGCCGCAGCAGCGTGCAGTCGAGCCGGGCGATCGAGCCGCGGTAGAAGATCTCGAGTCGTTTCGGCTCGAAATCGAGAAACTGCGCCGCGAACGAGCCGAGCTTCTCGGCCAGGACGGTGTAGGCCGTCATTACGTCGCCGCCTTCGAGAATGCGGATACGCGGCATGTTCACGGGATAATCGACGACCTCGCCGCGCAACGCACGGGGAAGCTGGGCCGCGATCGTCTCGGCCACGCGCAACTGCGCCTCATCCGTGGAAGCCCCGATGTGCGGGGTCATCACGACCTGCGGCATGTCTCGGAACGGGTTGTCTGGCGGAGGCTCGGTTTCCCACGTATCGATGCCCGCCGCAGCCACATGCCCGGACCGCAGCGCTTCGTACAGCGCCTCTTCGGTCACGATCCCGCCCCGGGCCGTGTTGATCAGCAGAACGCCCGGCTTCATCCGCGCGATTTCCGCGGCCCCGAGCATGCCCGTCGTTTCGCGGTTCTTGGGCACGTGCAGGGAGATCACGTCCGACTCGGCCAGGACGGTATCGAGGTCGGCCTTGATCGCGCGGTTGCGTTCGAAAACCTCGTCGGGAATGTACGGGTCGCACGCCAGGACGCGCATCTCCAGCCCGCGGCAGAACCGGGCCATCCGATGGCCGACGTTGCCCAGTCCGACGATCCCGATCGTCTTACCCATGAGTTCCGAGCCGGTGAACCGATGCCGGTCCCATAGACCCTGACGCATCGAGGCATGCGCGGTCGTGACCTTGCGGGCCACAGCCAAAAGCAATCCCAGCGCCAGCTCGGCGGCCGAGTTGGTGTTCTTGCCCGGCGTGTTCATCACGAGGATGCCTTTTTCGGTGGCATACTCGACGTCGATGTTGGCGATGCCGACCGCGGCGCGGGCGATCACCTTCAGTGACGTGGCCCGTTCGATGAGCTCGCGCGTGACGTCCGTTTCCGAGCGCGTCACGAGGCCGTGGCACGGCACGATACACTCGAGAACCTCGGCCATGGGAAGGTCCGGCCGATAGTCGACCTCGATGTCCGGCTCGCGCTCGAGCATCTCGATAGCCGACGGGTGCAGCGCACCTGTGATCAACACGCGGTACATGGTCAATCTCATCGTGGCCCGTCCCGGGACGCGTGCGGGCCGACACGCGGACTTCTCACAAGGCCGCAAAGTTCTTCAGGATCGTCAGGCCGGCCTGCTGGCTCTTTTCCGGATGAAACTGCGTCGCGTACAGGCTGTCTTTCCAGACGACCGCGGGAAAATCGTAACCGTAGCGGCATGTTGCCGCACATACGGCCGAATCGTTCGGCTGAACATGATAGGAATGGACGAAATAAAAGTAGGCCCCCGGCTGCAATCCGCTAAAAAGCGGGCAGGAACGCTCCCAGCAAAGCTCGTTCCAGCCCATGTGGGGCACCTTCAATTCGCGACCGCCGGGCAGCGCCGAAAAATCGAAACGGACGACGCGCCCGCTCAGCACGCCGAGCCCGATGTGAAGGCCCTCCTCCTCGCTGGCATCGAAAAGCAATTGAAGGCCGAGGCAGATCCCCAGAAAAGGCCGACCCGATTGCGCCGCCTCGCGCAGAGGCTCGATCAGCCCGCGCTGCGCGAGATGCTCCATCGCGTCCCCGAACGCCCCGACGCCGGGCAGCACGAGCTTGTCGGCCGCACGGACCTGTTCCGGCCGAGTGACGATCTCAGCCGCTGCGCCGACGCGTTCGAGCCCCTTCTGAACGCTCCGCAGATTCCCCATGCCATAATCGACGATCGCAATCACGCTGACAGTTACTCTCCTGGCAGTTCGGGCGTTTCATCGTGACCTTCGCGCGTGGCCCGTCCCTGGTTCAAAGCACGCGCGAGTTGCCGGACAGCCTGGCGAAGGCGCTGCTCGTTTTCGACCAGCGCGATCCGCACGTAACCTTCGCCGTTTTCCCCGAACGCCCGGCCCGGGGCCAGCGCGACCTCCGCCTCCTCGAGCATGCGCATGACGAACTCGATCGTGGATTGACCGGCCAAGTGACTGTCGCGCACCCGCGCCCAGACGAACATCCCGGCCCGCGGCACCTCCGTCTCCCAGCCCAATCGCCGGCACCCCTCGATGACCACGTCGCGCCGTAGCGCATAGGTATGCGCCTGCTCTGCGACGTACTTCTGGCAGTGCCGCATCGCGATGATCGAAGCGATCTGGACCGGCTGGAAGATGCCGTAATCGTAATAGCCCTTGATCGTGGCCAGCGCGCGGACCATCTGCCGGTTGCCCGCGCAAAAGCCGATCCGCCAGCCGGCCATGTTGTAGGGCTTGCTCATCGTGGTAAATTCGACGCCGACATTCTTTGCACCCGGGGCGGCCAGAAAACTCGGCGCCTCGTAACCGTCGAAGCACGTCTGCCCGTAAGCGAAATCGTGGATGACAGCCACATTGAACTGCTCAGCGAGCGCGACGACTTTCCGGAAAAAGGGCGGGTCGACCGTCATGGCCGTCGGATTGTGCGGATAGTTGAGGATGAGCACCTTGGGACGCGGAAAGAGATGCTCGACCACGTAACGGATACGCTCCAGGAACGCCTCATCGTTGCCCAGCGGCACCGAAATGACGTTCGCCCCGGCCAGCGCCACGCCGTAGACGTGAATCGGAAAGGCCGGGTCCCCCACCACCGCCGTGTCGCCCGCACCCAGCATCGCCAGCAGCATGTGACTGATGCCTTCCTTCGACCCGATACAGGCGATCACTTCGTTTTCAGGGTCCAGCTCGACGCCGTAACGCTCCTTGTAGTGGCGCGCCACGTCCCGGCGAAGATTCAGAATCCCCGTCGAGACCGAGTAGCGGTGATTGCGCGGATCGCGCACCGCTTCGCAGAGCTTGTCGACGATGGGTTCGGGTGTCGGATCGCTGGGGTTGCCCATCCCCAGGTCGATGATATCGATCCCCTCCTGTCGCTTTTTATGGCGCAGGGCATTGATGCGGCCGAAAAGGTACGGCGGCAGGCGGGATATACGCAATGAAGGTTGAATCCAGGATTCGTGCATGGCCGGATTATAATACGAGGATCGTTTCAGGTCGCGGGGACTCGTGCGATCGGACGATTATTCCCGTAATTCCCGTGAACCCGCCCGGCCCGCTTCGATCTGCTCGAGAATCTTCTGGGCGGTCGTGTTGGCCGGTTCGATCGCCAGCAGACGCCGACAGCTCGCCGTCGCTTCAGCTTCCATCGACAAGGCCAATTGAATGGACGCCAGCTCTTCCAACAGGCGGGGATCTTCACGTTCGATACTCTGTGCACCCGTCAGCACATGGAGCGCCCGGGTCAATGCAAGCGAACGTTGGATCGCGGCATGTTCCTGGAAAGCGCGGGCCAGATCGACCCGCACCGCCGGGTTGGCCTTGCCCTCGGCCAGGATCGTACGCAACGCCCTTTCGTAGGTCCCGTAATAGCGGCTCAACGCCTCGAGCTTGCGTGCATCCCGAGGGGTGTCGGCCAACTGGTCGCGGGTGTAGTCGATCGCCCGCCGTGCCTCAATGACCGCCTGCTCGACGTCCCCCCGACTCAGCTCGAGTTCCGCCAGGATGTCGCGGTACCGTGCCTGGCGCGGGGCCTTTTGCGTCGCTTGCCGTGCGGCCCGCAGCGCCTCGTCGAGGCGATCACCCTTCAGATAAGCTTCGGCCATCACCGCATCGATCTCGGGGTTCCGGTCGTCCAGCGACGCGGCACGCTCGAGCGCCTCCAGCGCCTGCCGCCAGAAATCGCCCGCCAGATAAAGCCTGCCGAGCTCGAGGAAGCCGAGCGGATCGTTGCGACCCTCCAGTGTCCGGATGTAATCCTGGTAACGGCCGATCGCCTGGAGACGACGCCCGGTTTGCGCCAGGACGTCGGCCAGCCCCCGCAGGGCGCTCGCGCGGGCGGGACGGTGCATCAGGATCCGATAGTAGAGCTGCTCGGCCACGCCGAACTCCTCGGCCTCCACAGCCAGCGCCGCCGCCTCGGAATACGTATCCACCGCCTGGTCCACGAAGTGCTCGGCCCGGCCCGGATCGATGAGTTCGGCTCGGGCCTCTTCAGCCAACCGCTCATAAACGAAACCCAGATCGTTCAACGCGCGGAGATGCTCGGGCTCCCGTCGCACGACGTGCAGCAGGATACGACGGCCGTCCTCGAGTCGACCGGCCATGACGGCACCCATCGCACTGTCGAGCAGTTCCTCCGTTTCCATGTCCGCACGGAGACCCGGGATTTCCTGCAATTCGGCCGGCAACCCCGTCGCATCCGTCTGAGCCGAAACGCGACCCGCCGTGGCGAAGGCCGCACAAACCAGGGAGGCGCAGAAAAAACGGGTAGCCGCACGCACACAGCCGTAACGACCGTACCGTCGACGGCTGCGCCGCACAGACGTCGCAGAATTCATTGCAGCTTGCATGCTTGGGCCTCCCCAGCCTTGACCAGTCGGAAGAACGGTTAACGGAATCGCCGATCCACCGCTCGAAGCGCCCCCCTGTCCAGCGGCACTGTGGATACCTCCCAGCAGGGTCTACGCCATTATGCTACTGAATATAGGAACTTGACGCCCCCATGGTCAAGCGGCGAAGTGATACCATGACAGGGGGGGGCGATGACCATTCAAAGCCAATGGAAAGCACAGCCGCACAAACGATGGGATTGCCCGGGGTTAAGAAAGGCAAGGGATCAACCTTCGATGCTCAACGTTCCGTAGACGCCCGTGCCACTCTTAGCGACCGCCGCGGCGTCGGTCGATAGCTCGGCATGCGCTTTGAAAGCGTTCCCCCCCTCCCCGCCTTCCTGTCGGAGCTTGTCCAGCAGCATGACCCAGGTTTCACGTTGGTATTCGATCAGCCCCAACGCTTCGCGGGCAAGATCGGCCGACCGCTGAACGCTCGCGTCGACGAGCTTGCGGTAAACGAAATTGTACAGGGCAGCCATCCGCGCACAGAGCTGCGGGTCGACATCGTGGTTGAGCGAGTTGCTCATCTCCAGGATGATTTTCTGGGCGCGTGCCAGCCCGTTGAAGGTCTGCTCCCAGTTCTGGCTCTGGATCCCCTCGATGCCCTGCTTGGTAAAACGGATCGCTCCGTCATAGAGCATGAGGTGCAACTGCTCCGGGCTCGCGGTCAGAACGGCGTTTCGAAGATATTCGTTTGATGCGTTTTCCATGGCCGCTGTTGTTATCGGCCAGCCCCAAGGGCCGATTCACTTGGTTCCGTTGTGTTTTTCACTCTTTTTCGCAGCCTGGCAACAGGTTATCGGGCCTACGGCGATCAACCCATCGCAATCCCGCCGCCTGTCGAACCGAAATTGGCTGCGAGGTTGCTCAGCGCCATCAGGGAGGACTGTTGGGCCTGAAGGTCGGCCAAGGCCCGTTCCATCGCCTGGAATTGTGCGTAGAGCCGGGATTCCTTGAGATCCAGCAGGTTCTGCAAATGGTCGGCACGCCTCTCGAACTGCGCGACCCGATCGGCCAGACGCTGATTCTGCGTCGCCAGCAGGCCGCCGGCCGTCGTCGTGATCTGGTCGAGCGCAGCATTCATCCGGGCGGCAAAGCCCACGGGTTGGCCGGTACCGCCCTCCTCATCCGACTCCATGAGCGTAAAAAATGTGCGGACCGCCTCGGGATCCTCGTTCAGGGCTGCGCGCAGCCTGCTTTCCCCGTCGATCACCGTCCCATTCGACAGCGTACGGCTCAGCGTCAGCCGCGGCGATCCGCCCGTCGAGTCGACCATGATCCCCAGCTCGCTGAGCCGATTGAACGCCATCGCATCGCCGCCGATGACCCGGTTGACGATCCCGAACAGGCGGCTCTGGATCTGGCGCACCGTACTGTCGCCGAGAAGAATGCCCTTCTGATTCGTTTCAGGCACGAAACGGGTGAGCTCGTTCATCCTGTCCATCGCGTCGTTGAAGGTCTTGATGAACGTTTTGACGTCGGTGACGCTCTTATCCACGTCGCGGTTGACGGTCACCTCGACAGGCTGGGCGCTCGTGCCGTGGAGCGTCAGCGTCAGGCCGGGGACGACATTCTCCAACGTATTCGAATCGCTCGTGATGACCACGGCGTGGGGGGACCCGGCCTGGCCGAGAACGACCTTCGCATCGGTCGCCTGCGAGAGTGTGGACAGCGACAAGGCAGGAACATCGCTTGCAAACAGGACACGGCCCTGCGTGCCGGCCGTCTTCGACGTGAGCACGAGTCGATACGGAGTATCGCCGCTCCCGTCATTAATGATGCTGGCCGAGACGTTCGCGGAAGAGCCGTTGATCCTGGCGACGATATCATCGAGCGTATCGGTCGCGCTGATGTCGATCGACCGTGCCAGCGAGCCGGCCAGGAGCCCCTCCGCGTCCGATTCGCCGCGTATCCCCAGTTCCGCAGCCGTCCTCCCGCCGTCCAGGTCGATGACCGCCAGCGTGCCATCGCCGCCCGACGTATCGAGCAGCTCGATGCCATCGCCCGAGGCATTGATCCGGGCCGTCACGTTCATATTCAACCCGTTGATCGCGTTGATCACGTCACCGGCCGTCTTGTGAAGGCTCGCGCTGAGCGTCAGCGTCTGGCGGGCCCCAGCCGCATTGGTAATCTGAATCCGCCCGTAAGCAAAGGTCGAGCTCGGATTGAAATCCTCGAGGCGCGTCGCTTCGGTCACATACTGTTTTTGAAGATCGGCACTGACCAGCGCGCCCATGCCACCACCGCTCAGGCCAAGCGCGTCAGCCATCGCGCCCGAGGCTGCGAAATCCCCCGTGCCGCTCGTCAGGTCGGTGACGCGGATCCGCGTCCCGCCCGGATCGACTTCGGCACGGAGCAGGCCCGTCGCATTGATCACGGTAAGAACATCCGACAGCGTCTGGGCACCGGAAAAGTCCAGGTCGTTGACCACCGTCCCGTCGCGTAGTGAAAATTCGAGCGGGCCCACCTCGAGCCCCTGCCCGCCATTGAGCGTCGCGAGCAGCACCGTGTTCAGGCCGGCCAACAGGTCGCGACCCATACGTTGGTTGCCGCTGTCGAAGGCCCCTTAGATCCCCAGGTCGCGGGCAGCCTTGGATTCGTTGAGCGCTTCGACCGTCGCGGTCCCCCCCCCGCTCGTGTGGTCGATGAGCACGAGCCCGTTCCCGTCGATCGCGACGGACAGGTCGCCGTCGTTGCCGGCCGCATGTTCGATCGCCCGCATCACCGTGCCGAGCGTTTCGATGCGGTAGACGACTGAACTGCTGATCGTGTTGTTTTCCGTGTTGACCGCGATACCGAGGTCGGCCGCGGCATGACCGGTCACATCCTCGATGATAAGGTTCGAGGCGTCCCCCGTCGTCGCGTCATGGATCACGAGCCGCGACCCGGAAATGGCTGAGATCGTCACGCCGATGTCGGCCGCCGACAGCGCGTTCCGCACGTCCTGGATCGTCCGGGCCTCGGTCAGATCGATCTCGGCCTGTTGCCCGTCGCGATTCGTGATGCGAATCGTGCCGGTGCGTACGCCCGCCCCGTCGTTGAGCAGCGCCAATGGCGTGTTGAAAGAAGGCTGGGCGGTCAGATTGACATCGAAGCTCTTGCCGTCGGCCAAGGTGATCCGCATGTCGGCCAACGACTTATGGAAGCGCAGGCCGTTGCCGTCGTTGAGCTGCCGCAGACGCGTCGACTCGGCCAGCAGCACGAGGTCGCGGCCGAGGAGGCTGTCGGTCGCAGTGCTCCCGGCGATCCCCAGATCGGCCGCCGCCCGCCCCTCACCCAGGTCCATGATCCGAAGCTCGGAAATTGTCGAGCCGGTGAGATCGTCGATCCGCAGCGCATCGCCCTGAACGCTCGCGCGGACGCGGGCGGTCGCCTGGCTGTTGATCGCCTGGAGAACGTCGTCGATCGTCGTGGCGGCCGTCAGATCGATGTCGGCCGATCCGCCCGCGCGGTCGGTGATGCGGATCACGCCTCGGCCGACGCCCGCTCCGCCATTGAGCACATTCAGCGAGGTGGCCGGGGCGACATCGGCGCGGGCCGACTCGAAGGTCAATGCGCCGGCACCAAG
>PWPN01000094.1 GCA_003557125.1 Phycisphaerae bacterium
CTCGACGTCTATTGCGAGAAGCCCCTGACGCTGACCATCGAAGAAGGACGCAAGATTTCCGATGCCGCCAAGCGGTACGGGACGGTGTTCCAGACGGGCAGCCAGCAGCGGAGCAACGATCGGTTCCGCCTGGCCTGCGAGCTTGTCCGCAACGGCAAGCTCGGCCCCATCGAGCGGATCGACACGATGCTCCACTCGCCGGGCGCCGGCCAATGGGTGCCCGAGCAGACGCCGCCGGCCCATCTCGATTGGAACATGTGGCTGGGGCCGGCACCCTATCGCCCCTATCGGCCGAACCTCGTGCACTACCAGTTCCGCTGGATCCTCGACTATTCGGGCGGGGTGATGACCGACTGGGGCACGCACCACAACGATCTCGCCCAATGGGCGTTGGGTATGGACGACTCGGGCCCTGTCTACGTCGACGGCAGGCAAGCCCAGTTCGCTCCGGAAGGCCCTCACGACGTCGCCTTGAAATTCGACGTGCACTACAAGTATGCCAATGGGATCGATCTCTACTGTCACACGGACAGGCAGGAATTTCCGGACGGCACGTCGTTCGGCAACGGTATCAAGTTCACGGGCCGGGATGCGTGGGTCTACGTATCGCGCGGCGAAATCCAGGCATCCGACCCGGACCTGCTCGAGACCGAGTTCGGTCCCGACGACGTCCGTCTCTACGAAAGCAAGGACCACCACCATAACTGGTTCGAGTGCATGCGAACGCGACAGGATCCGATCTGCACCGCGGAGATCGGCCATCGTTCCGTGTCGGTCTGCCACATCGGCAACATCTCGATGCGGCTGGGCCGTCCGCTCGAGTGGGATCCGGTCAAGGAAGAGTTCGTCAACGACGCGCAGGCCAATGCCATGGTTCGCAAGCCGATGCGGGCGCCCTGGCACCTGTGAGCCGGGTGGGCGTGTGTGCGTTCGGGTTGAGAGATTGGGGAGTTGGTGAGAACCAGGCGTGAACGGCGCCTTTCAGATAAGGAAGAACAATCATGGCGACAGGGATCAGCGAATGGGTAGGCAAGCTGGGTGACAGCGATCCGGCCGTGGCGTTCAGCGCGTGCCGCCAGATCGAGCAGGCGGCGGCCCAAGCGGGCGCCGAGGGACGGGAGCCCATGGATGCAGTGGCCGATGCTTTGGCCGAGGAATTGACGGCCATGACGCCGGAAGGGGAGGACGATCAGGGTCGCAGGGTCGCACCAAAGCCGGTTCATTCCGTGGCGACCCGCAATGCGATCTGCCGGCTCATGGGCTTCGTGGCCGGCTCCAAGCAGGTGCCGGCGCTGGCCGGTGCGATCAAGGACCTCGACGTGCGCGAGATGGCGCGGTGGTCGCTCGACCGCAACTGTTCCGACGAAGCGACCGACGCGCTTATCGCGGCGCTGGATGAGGTCGGTCCGACGTTTCGCATTGGCGTCGTTGGGGCCCTGCGGACGCGTAAGAGCGACAAGGCTGCGGCGGCGTTGCGGCGCGTCGCGCTCGAAGATGCGATCGCCGAAGTACGCATCGCTGCCGTCGAGTGCCTTGTGGAATACACGGACGGCGACAGTGCGGCTGTGGTCATGCGGACGACGCTCTCGACCGAGCCGGGTCACGCGATTCGTGCGTATCGGGCAGCTGTTCGTCTGGCCGAGAATTTTGCCAAAGCGGGCAAAACGAGCGAAGCGGCCGGTCTCTATCGGATGGTCGTCTCGGGTGCGGGTGTGCCCGATGCCCAGAAACAGGCCGCTCTGAAAGCGCACGAGAAGCTGATGTAAGCGCATAGCACAATCGAGCACTATCGCGCAGGGCCATCGGTCTTTCCAAGGCGGATGGCCCTGTTTGCATGCGCGGAGGCTATGAACGGACGATCTGCGGCTGGGCATTCGGACGGCTTACTGCCAGATGGACGGGTCGTCGCGAACGGGCAGTTCGACCGCCCGGCCGTGGGCGGCGGATTGATACATGGCCAGGACGAGCTCGACCGTCGGGCGGACCGAGTCGGCCCCGATGCAGACGTCGCGGTTCTGGCCGATCGCGTCGATCACGTCTTGGATGACGAACTGATGGTCGGCAAAACCGAAGTCGGCCGGCCCGCCGGCGGCGGTGCGCTGGGCCTCGTTGCCGATCTGGCGGATCGATGCGTCCTCGGGCTGCTCCTGGCGGAACTGCCACGTCGTCATTTTTTCGCCGATCATGATGGCTGTGCCGTCCGTGCCGTTGATTTCGATCCGCACGTCGGTGCCGGGCCACAGCGCGGTGGAGGCCTCGACGACGCCCTGCGCGCCGTTGGCATACTCGATGAAGGCGAGCAACGTGTCCTCGAGTTGAACGGACGGGTGCGCGAGATTGGTCATCTTCGCCTCGACGCGCGCGGCTGGGCCGACGAGGTAGCTGAGCAGATCGATGTAGTGGAACGCGTGCTGGACGGTGACGCCGGCGCCCGATTGTCGCGAACTGCGCCACGGATCGCTGTGGTAATATTCGGAGGAGCGGAACCATTTCATGTAAGCGTCGGCGTGGAGCAGCTTGCCGAAACGCCCGGAGTCGATCGCCTTTTTCATCTCCTGGATCGCACGGCGGACACGGCACTGGACGGTCACAGCGAGTTTGACGCCCGCGTCCCGGCACGCGGCGATCATGCTGTCGGTCTCGGCGAGGCTCATGGCCGGCGGCTTTTCGACGATGACGTGCTTGCCCGTTCGCGCACATGCGAGGACCGCATCGTGGTGGAGGTGGTTTGGCGTGATGACGTTGACGACATCGATGGAGGCGTCGGCCAGCATCGCGTCGAGGCTATCGTACACCCGTGCGCCGTACTCGTCGGCGAGTTTGGCCGCCCGCTCACGATCGACATCGCAGACGGCTGCCAGCTGCCCGCCGGTCGATGCCTGAATCGATTTGGCATGAAACGGTGCGACGAGACCCGCGCCAAGCAATCCGAATCCCAGTGTCTTAGTCATGTGCCATCCCCTGTCGCTGATATCGTGCCTTGACCGATCGTGTAGCGAAATTCGCTCCGTGCGCGCTATGGTATCAAGACCGCTTTGAGTGCCTTGAGATTCTCGATGTCGTCGAAGACCTGCTCCCAGTCGTCGAGGCCGGCGCGATGCGTGATGAGTTTTTCGGCTGGGATCAGGCCGGAGGCGATGAGGTGGATCGTCCGGTCCCAGTAGGTGTATGCGGTCGAAAGATGGAAGCCGACCGTGACGACCTTGAACAGGAGCTTGTCCCAGTTGAGTTCCACGTTTTGCCCGCCCGTGAGGCCGACGACGCAGATTTTTCCCATTTTGCGAACGAGGTCGACCGAGATCGGGATGGCCTTGGGCGCGCCGCTGCATTCGACGACGATGTCGGCACCGATCCCGCCGGTCAGCTCGAGGACGGCCTGGATCGGGTCGGTACAGCCGATGTCGATGAGTTGCGTGAACCCCAGTTCGCGCGCCTTGGCCAGACGCAACGGCACGTCGCCGGGCGTGCCGATGATCACGACTTCGCGCGCGCCCGCGGCACGGGCCGCCATCGCAGCCAACAGGCCGATCGGGCCCGGCCCCTGGATGACGACGAAGTCGCCCGCCACCACGCCGGTCCGTTCAAGAAGATCGCCCACCGCGTTGGCGGTCGGTTCGACCATGACCGCCTGGTCCCAGCTCATCGTGTCGGGAATGCGGTGGAGCAGCCTTTCGGGGTAGCAGATGTACTCGGTCATCGCGCCGTCGATGCCCCAGCCGGGCGAGCGTTTTTCCGGGCAGATCTGGATGTTGCCCGTTCGGCAGAGATGGCAATGGCCGCACGCCTGCGTATGCGGCTCGGCTACGACGCGGTCGCCCTCGTCGAAATAACGGCAGTCCGGGCCGCGTGCCACGACTGTGCCGGCCAGTTCGTGCCCGAGGATGACCGGCGGCCAATAGGGGAAAGTGTCGTGCCGGACGTGGATGTCCGTGCCGCAGACACCGCAGGCGGCGACCTTGATTTTGACCTGCCCCGGACCGGGCTGCGGCTCGGGCACGTCACGGATTTCGATGTGGCCGATGCCTTTTTTGGTTTTGACGAGTGCTTTCATCGGGCGGCTCCACAGTATGCCAGGATCGTGCGGACGAGGATTTCGGCCGCGACGGCGATCTGGGCCATTTCGATGCGCTCGTCGACTGAATGGGCGACCCCGAGCGTGCCCGGCCCATAGACGACGGTCGGGATATCGAGCAGGTTGTTGTAGCTCCAGGCATCGCAGGAGGCGGTCATGGCGGCGACCTCCAGAGGATGGCCTGCGTCCCGGGCAGATGCGGCCAGCGTTTGCGGCATGGCGTGCGTCGGTTCGAGTACGCTCGCATCGTGGCGGTACATGAAGGACAGCTCGAAGTCCGACTCGGTCAGCCCGCCTTGGAGCAGGGCGCGGCGCATCTCGCGGACGACCTCATCGCGCGTCGTGTTGGGCAGCAGGCCGAGCACCCCCTCGACGACGGCGGAACTCGGTGCGGTCGCAGGCCAGTTGCCCGCTTCCAGCTTGCCGAAGGTGATGGGCATCGGGTTCGGGTGGATGTCGAACAGGGGCAGCCCGCGCGAACGCTCGAGCAGGTCGGCATGGTAGTTTTCCAGGATCGCGATCGCGTCGCGGGCCATGAGAAGCGCGCTGCGCGTCCGACCGGCCTGGCCGCTGTGGCCTGCTTTGCCGAAAAGTTTGAGTCGGAACCAGACGGCGCCGCGCACGGAAGTCAGAAGCTTGCCGTCCGACGGTTCGAGGACGATGCAGCCGTCGGCCTGCTCGCCGTGGCGGACCATGGCCAGCGTCCCGTTGCCGCCGTTCTCTTCCTCGACGACGAAGTGGACGATGAGGTCGCCGTCCGTCCGTGCGTTGAGCGCGTCGAGCGCTTTCAAGACGAGCCAGACGGTGGCTGCCTGGCCCTTCGCGTCGCAGGCGCCGCGGCCCCAGATGACGCCGTCCTCGACGCGCGGCTCGAAGGCGTCAGTCATGCCCTCCGACGCCGGGACGACGTCCAGGTGCGTGTTGAGCAGCAGCGTTCGGCCGGGGTTTTCGCCCGCGCCGGCGCGGACGATGCGCAGGTTGAACCGCCCGTCGTAGGAAAGGTCGGGGATCGGATCGGAATATTCCGGATCGTCCTTGATCGCATCGGTCAGCATCACGCGCTGCACGTCGGCGGTCGATGTGCTGCAGGCTGCCTGAAGGCAGGCCATCGTTTCCTCTTCGTTGCCCGGTGTCGAGGGGTACCGGATAAGGTCGGTTAACAGTTGTTGCGTGTAAGGCAGGAGATTGCCGATGATGTCGTGCAACTCGTTCATCGATTCGCCTCGCAGGTTATTTTAATCAGACCGCTTCCTTACGGTCGCGGCTCGGATCGGACGGCCGCTACATCGCTTCCTTACGGTCGCGGCTCGGATCGACGGGCGAGACGCCCGTACCACCCTGAGTAGAACGACGACCGTACCACCCTGAGTAGAACGACGACCGTGCCACCCTGTAGCGTCCGCCCCTCCGGCTGCGCTACGCTCCGCCGCGACGTGCCGTGGCGGACGTCTTTTGCTGAACACCCTGAGCAGTTGCGGGCCGGCGACGACTTAGAGTTTCAGCCCGGCGAGCACGTTATCGAGAATGGTCACGCTCTCGTCGATTTCGGCGCGCGTGATGACCAGCGGCGGCGCGACGCGGATGACGTTGCCGTACATGCCGACCGCTCCGATGAGCAGTCCCTGGTTTGCGCATTCTTCGATGAGCGGGCGGATCAGCTCGGGCGCCGGCTCGCGCGTTTTCTTATCCTTGACGAATTCGAGGCCCATCACAAGGCCCATGCCGCGGACGTCGCCGAGATACGGGCAGCGCCGGGCGACGGCCTGGAGCTTGCTTTTCATGTAGGCGCCGAGTTTTGCGGATTGCTCGGCGAGTTTCTCTTTTTCCATGATGTCCAGGACGGCGATCGCCCCGGCACTGGCGACGGGGTTGCCGCCGAGCGTACTGGACATCTCGCCCTTCTTGAGGCATGCGAAGATCTCGCTCCGCGCCGCCACGGCTGCCACGGGCACGCCGCTGCCGATCCCTTTGCCGATGACGACGATATCGGGCGTGAGGTTCTCGTGTTCCAGTGCCCACATCGTGCCGGTGCGCCCGTAGGAGGACTGCACTTCGTCGAGGGTATAGAGCATGTCGCGGTCGCGCAGCCAGCGTTCGAGTCGGGAAAGCCAGCCCTTGGGCGGGAAGACGAACCCGGACGCGCCCTGGTAGGGTTCGACGATCGCGCCGGCCAGCGCGCCGGTCGAGTTGCACAGGACGAGCTCGTCGAGGTAGTTGAAATAGTGTTCGAAGTCGGGCGCGCCGCGGCACAGGCCGAGCGGGTCGCGATACGGATTCGGGAAAGGCGCGCGGATGATGCCCGGCAGGGTCGGGCCGTACTGTCGCTTGGGTCCGGGCAGGCCGCCGGCTGCGAGCGCTGCGAAAGTTCGGCCGTGGAATCCGCCGTGGAACGAAAGGATTTCGAATCGACCCGTCTTACGCCGCATGAGGCGAAGGGCTGCCTCGACCGACTCGCTGCCGGTGGTCAGAAAAAAGCAGCGGTCGAGGTGGTCGGGCAGTGCCGCGACGAGACGTTCGGCCGCGACGACGCGGTATTCGTTGGCGCACTCGTAGTTGTTGATGAGCTCGGCCGACGCCTTCTGGACAGCCTCGACGAGGTGCGGGTGACAGTGCCCGACATTGGCGACGAGCACGCCGGCCGTCCAGTCGATGTAGGTGTTGCCATCCACGTCGGTGACGACGGCGCCGCGGCCGCTCTTCCAGACGACCGGCGCCTGGAAGCCGACGACGTCGGCCTCGACGCGGTGCCAGCGGTCCAGCAGTTTTTTCGATTCGGGCCCGGGCAGCGGGCCCTTGACATGCGTGATGCCCACGTCGGCTATCCTTTCTTTTCCAGCAGTTGTTTGTTGACGACGCAGCGGGCGGGTCGGCCCTGGGCTGCGGCCAGGATGTCATCGAGAATCGAGCGTCGAATTTCCCAGCCGGCCTCCTCGGACGCCCAGCCGAGGTGCGGCGTTAAGATGGCGTTTTCAAGTGCGAACAGCGGATGGTCCGGCGGTGGCGGCTCCTGGTCGTAGACGTCGATGGCTGCCCCGGCGATCGTGCCTTTTTTCAATGCGTCGGCCAACGCATCCGTATCGACCATCCCGCCGCGCGACGTATTGATGAGGTAGGCAGTCGGCTTCATGAGCGCCAGCGTTTGCGCGTTGATGAGGTGGTGCGTTTCGTCGTTGAGCGGCGTGTGGAGTGTGACGAAGTCCGCTTCCTTCAGCAGCGTCCGGCAGTCGACGAAGGGCAGATCGAGCTCGGCGCGTCGCGCGTCGCTCAGGTAGGGGTCGGTGCCGATGATTTTCATGCCGAAGGTGCGCAGCTTGCGGTAGACGCGGCTTCCGATGCGTCCCACGCCGATGATGCCGAGCGTCTTGCCGTCGAGGCGGTAGATCGGGAAGACTTCGGAAAAGTCCCATTGGCCGGTCGCGCTCGACTGCTCGAGCGTCTTGCGGCTGCGGACGATCTTCCGCGCACAGGCGAACAGCAGCGCGATCGCGTGTTCGGCCACGTCTTCTTTGCAGTAGTCGGGCTGGTAGGCGAAGACGATGCCCTGCTTCGTGCAGGCATCGACGTCCACGTTGTCGTACCCGATGCCGTGGCGGATGATGAGCCGGCATTTCGTGAGTCGGCCGATCAGCGAGGCGGGCATCTTGACCATGTTGACGACGATGACGTCCGCATCGGCGATTTTTTCGAAGACTTCCTCTTCGGGTCGGAACTTCAGCTGGTGCGCTTCGAAGTCGATGCCCGCGCGGGCCAGCTCGGCAGCCTCGTAGTCGAGATCATCTTCGATGTAGTCGGTAACGACGACCTTGAAACGGTCGGCCATGGTTGCTTTCCCCTATTGCGCAAGTGTGACGGATTGCTTCGTCTGGGCGGACTGGTAAATGGCTTCGACGACTTTGAGCGCCTCGACCCCGTCGCGACCGGTGACGGTCGGGGCGCGTCCCGAGCGGATCGCCTCGGCGAAGTCGCGGACGTACGCATGCCCCATCCCGCCGCAGTAGCCGGGAACCTTTTCGAGCTCGAAACGCAGTTGTCGGCGCGGTGCGGCTGCGAAGTCCGGATGATCGCTGCATACGTGCAGCACGTCGCATTCGCCCTCGAAGGCCGGTGCCCAGGAGATCGCGCCGCGCGTGCCCCGCAGTGAAAGATAGAGATCCCGCCCGTGGGGGAAGGAATCCGGAACGGTGTAGCTGATGTCGAGCGCGGCGATCGTGCCGGCGGAGAAACGCAGATGCGCGAAGGCGTTGTCCTCGATGTCGTATTCCGTGTTGATCGTCACGTTCTGGCCGGTGACTTCGGCGACCTCGTCGGCCAGCAGGTAGCGGAACAGGTCGATCCAGTGCACGCCGAGGTTGTACATCGGCCCGCCGCCGGAACGTGCGCGCTGGAGCATCCAGGGCGCATGGCCTTCGATGTAGCGATGGAGTCGACCGGCGGCACATCGCCCCTCGGCTCCGACGGGCGTACCGATCAGTCCGACGTCGATGAGCCGTTTGAATTCGGCTGTAACCGGGTGGAGTCGCCAGCAGTACCCGGTCGTCAGTTGCACGTTGTGGCGTTCGGCGGCTGCGACGATCCGCTCGGCGCCGGCCACGTCGGCGGCCATCGGCTTTTCGACCATGAGGTGAAGGCCCGCCCGCGCGCACGCTTCGGCGGCTTCGGGGCAGTCGGCATGGGGCACAAAGATCGCCGCGATGTCGAGCTTTTCCGACGCGAGCATCGCATCGCACGACGCATAACCTGCCAGCTGGAAATCGCGGGAGAACGTGTCACGCAACCCTGCGTCGGCTTCGGCGACGGCCGTGACGCGCATCGCGTGGACCGCATCGAACAGCGGCATGTACGCGCGGGGATGAAGATGGCCCAAGCCGACGATTCCCACTTTCAACAGTTGTGCGCGGTCCGGCATAACGATTTCCTTACGGATGCTCAAAGTCGTGGGATCGCCGTTTCAGAACCCCGGTTCTCATCCGAAACGTACGCGGCGTAGATCGTCGCCGTCGTGTCGAGTGCCAGCTCGAGCGAGGACTGCGGCGGGCGGCCCGAAGCGATCGACGACAGAAAATCCTGCAACTCGGCCTGGTAGCCCATCGTCAGGTTCTCGTCGGGTGCTGCCGGTGCCCAGCCCTCCTGCGTGCTGACTTTTTCGAGGAGGTAGACGTCTTCGAACTGCGCCGCCTGCGGGTTGTACACGTCGAGCAGGCCCGTCGGGCTGATCCGGCAGCGGGCGCGGTGGTTGTTCGCGAATACCTCGATATAGTCGTAGATGCCACCGAGCACGAGCTCGCTCGTGAGCACGTCGGCCACGGTGCCATCCTCAAAAAGAACGTGCATCATACCGCAGTCTTCGATGTCATGATAGCACGTTCGCAGGAAGCCCGCGTCGCGGTAGTTCGGCAGCCGGGTGATCTGGTGGGTCCGCGC
>PWPN01000114.1 GCA_003557125.1 Phycisphaerae bacterium
GCCCGCCGATAGTATCTCAACTCGAACAGTACGTTGTTTCGTTCGACTGCCTCAGACCGTTTGCCTCAGACCGTTGAGGCTCGGGTTTTATCGTCCGGGAACGGGTCCATTTCTTAGATCAAAATTGCTCCCCATCCGCTGTCTCCTCATCCGGCGATGAGGGGGGCTGCATGGCGGAATTTCGTCTTTTTGCTTCAGTATCCGATCCTGAACCCTTGTCTCCTCGGAAGGCCGCCACGATCGACTCGCGAAGTACCCGATATTCCTCGTCGCTGATCTGGCCTGCCTGTTTCATGCGGTGCAAATCGTCCAGTGTCCAGGGCTCATCGCCGGTGCGGTCATCGGACTCAAGCCAGCGTCGGCGGTAATACCACACCCCGCCGAAAAGAAGGGTCGCCGCTCCGATCAGCAGGCCGCCCCAGATCACGACCTGCGTCGTCAGCTCCTGGATGCTCGCCGCTAATGTATCGATCACTTCGTGCTCCACCGCAACAAATATTATAGGGTCAAAACGTTCAGAGGTTGCTATCGAACTTGAACGGACGAACCCACATGCCCGATACCGCGAGGTAACTATAGGCAGATCAAAAGGTTACGACTGTCGCGCATGGGCTAAATCGCTGCTTCAAGGGCCGTTTGGCGCATCCGAGCCGCCGTTCGCCCGGGTGGTTTCATCCGCTGCCTCAGCACGCTCACGCAGTCGTCTCCGATGGCCATAGATCAGCATCAGGTTCCGGGCGTAAATGAAACAGCCCAGAAATTGAGCCAGCATCCACACGGGCTCCGCCTGCCGAAGGGCATAGACGAAGGTCATCGCGCCGCCGACGAGCGACAGGTACCAGAAAACGATCGGCACGGTGGAGCGTTTCTTCTTTTCGCTCGCTAGCCATTGGACGAAGAAACGAAGGAAGAAGACGAACTGCGCGGTCATCCCGAAGATGAACCACGGATCCCACACCTTCGCCCAGACGTGCTCGAACCACGCCTCGCTGAAGACCCGCGGCACCACCGGGTCGGCCAAGGCCAGTACCGACGCGACGACGTCTACTTGCTGCCACAGCATTTTTTGTATTTCCTGCCCGAGCCGCAGGGGCACGGATCGTTTCGGCCGACGGATTCCTTTTCCGAACGGATCGTCTCGACCGGCTCGATCCGGGGCCCTTCTTCCTCCTCCGGCGCATCGGCACGGTTCTGCTTGCGTTTCTCGGCGGAACGATCGAAGCGATTACTGATGTCGCGATCACGCAGTACCATTTCCGATTCTCCTTGGCCACGTACCTGATCCGCAAGTGGGTTACACGGCGGATCACCCGGCTGTTCGCCTTTGCCTATTTCTTTCGGCCGTGGCATTGCTTGAATTTTTTACCCGAGCCGCACGGGCACGGGTCGTTGCGACCGACCTTGGGCTCTTCACGTCGGATCGTCGCGGGCCGGGCCGCCTCACCCTGTGCCCGCATCGCCGCCTCGCGGTCCGCGCTCGAAAACCCGAGATTCGTGGATTCCTCGTGACGGAACTGGGCCGCGGAAAGCAGCCCGCCCGGGCCGCCCGCCGACGTTCCATCCGTGGCCGCCGCTGGTTGCCCGGGGGCCGCGGACCCGACCTTGAAGATCAGGTCGGTCACCCGGTCCCGGATCGTCTTCCACATCTGCTCGAAGAGTTCGCGCCCTTCGATGGCGTACTGGCTCTGCGGATGCGTCTGGTCGCCGCCCATCGGGCGCTGCATGATGGCATACTTGAGGTGGTCCATCTCCAGGAGATGATCCTTCCACCCCTGATCGTAAATCCGCAGCAGCACGTAGCGTTCGAGCTGGGCCAGCTCCCACCGGGCCATCTGGCGACCGGCCTCCAGCAGTACCTCTCGGACGTCGCGGCCCGGCTCCTTGAGCTCGTCCGTATCCAGCGTTCGGCCGAACCGTTGCGTAGCCCATTCCACGAGCTCATCGCCGGCTTCCTGACCGAAGCGTTCCAGTGCGGCGTCGATCTCCTCTTCGAGCCCGCCCTCGTGCACATACCGACGGGTGAGGGCATCGAGTTCCCCGGCGATCTTGTCGACGGGTTGGCCTTCGAGCTGCTCGGTCGTCCAGTCGGCCGCATATTTGGCGTTCGCCCAGTCGACGATCTGCTGAAGCGCGTAGACGCTGTCGGTCCCCGACGTTCCGAACGCACGGTTGATAACCGCCTCGACGGGATAGCGGATCTCCCGCTCGGCGTAGCCGGCGCGGACCTTCTCGCGGATGATATCCGTCACAGCCGCACGGTTTCCCTCGGCGATTTCCTCGGTCTTGATGTCGATGACGAACTTATTGCGAACCCAGTCCGCTAAGGCGCCTCGGCCGTAAAGCGGATCGAGGTAAACGTTGATCGGCGACAGGTCGAGCTTGTCGTAATGCGCGTCAGCCGCATCGAATAGGTGTTCCTCGATCTCGGGGGGCGACATTTTGCGCATCTGGTTCTGCGTCAGCGCGACCGGGAACATCCGCTGCGCCCACTTGAGCAGCCCGCCCACGTCCCAGGACGCCGGCGGCGCCTCTTCGTCGATGTATTCGCCCAGCGACGTGCGCACGATGTCGCGGATCTCGTCCTTGGCCTTGGAGCGGATGCGCATGGCCAGGTACTCCGCATCGGTCTCCATCAACGCGCCGGGCTCGATGGGCAGATCGAGTGTCGAGCGGCACCAGTCGGCGATCCGCTTGGCGATGTAATCGTCTGCCAGGAACTCCCCGACGACCTCTTCGACGCTCTCGTCGATGACCCGCCAGATGAGCGTGTCGAGCTGCCTGCCTTCGAGCAGATGCTGCCGTTCGGAATAGAACGACCGCCTTTGGTAATCCATCGGCTCGTCCCATTCGAGCAGATGCTTACGGGTCGCGAAGTTGCGCTCTTCAACCTTCTTCTGGGCGCGCTCGATGCCCTTGCTGATGCGCTTGTCTTCGAGGCTGGCGCCTTCGACGAAGCCGAGCTTCTCCATCATCTTGAGCATCCAGTCGGGCATGAACAGCTTGAGCAGGTCGTCCTCGAGCGAGAGGAAGAACCGGCTCGAACCGGGGTCGCCCTGACGGCCGGACCGCCCGCGGAGCTGGTTGTCGATGCGCCGCGACTCGTGGCGCTCCGTGCCGACGATGTGCAGGCCGCAGGGCGAGTTCTTCGAGCAGACGCGACGGCCGATCTCGGGAAAACGCGGGTCGAGCCGCGGTTTGAAGCAGTGCGCGCAGCGCGTGGCCGGGTCGTACTCCGGGCAGTTGATGCAGCACTTGGTAAGGCCTCGGGGGAACAGGTGCAGCGAGCTCTCCGGATACTCGGGCATCTGCTCCTTGACGTCGGCGGGCACTTTGCACTTGGGATGGACGACGCCCTCTGCCAATTTGATGTCTGTCCCTCGCCCGGCCATGTTCGTGGCGATCGTGACGTTGCCGCGCGGGCGCTTGTCCGCACCGCGCGTCGGCTCGTGGCGATGGCCCGCCTTGACGACGATGTCCGCCTCGCGCGCGTGCTGCTTGGCGTTGAGCACTTCATGCTCGATCCCGTACCGCCGTTCGAGCAGGGTCGCGAGTTTTTCGGAGTTTTCCACGCTCGTCGTGCCCACGAGCACCGGACGACCCATCGACAGGTCGCCCATCACCGCGTCGTACGTCTCCAGCATGAAGGCGATGAGTTCGGGGTCAGCCTCGGAGGCGGCATGGAACCGCGTGAGCGCGTCCTCGAGCCGCGACTTTTTCTCATCCCGGCCGTCACCGTCGGGCCATTCGTCGACCAGCGGCTTGAGTGCCTCGAAAAGCTCGGCCAGCAGGAACGGGTCGCCCGGTCGCCCGTGACGATGCACCTCGTGGATTTCCTCGACGATCATCTCGTACTTGTTGGTGACCGTCCGGTAGATCTTGTCGTTGTGGTCGAGCCGGTTGACCGGGCGGTTCGTCGGGATGGCCACCACGTCGAGCCGATAGATCTTCGAAAACTCCTCGGCCTCGGTCATGGCGGTGCCCGTCATGCCCGCGATCGATTCGTAGAGCTTGAAGAAGTTCTGGATCGTAATCGTCGCCAGCGTCTGGGTCTCTTCCTTGACGGGCACGCTCTCCTTGGCCTCGACCGCCTGGTGCAGGCCGTCCGACCACTGTCGACCGACCATGAGTCGGCCGGTGAACTCGTCGACGATGATGACCTGGCGCTCCTGGACGACGTAATCCTTGTCGCGCTCGTAGACGACGTGGGCGCGGAGCGCGTTTTCGATGAGGTGCGGCAACTGCATGTTCGCACCGACGTAGAAGCTGCCGATGCCCGCTTCATCCTGCGCGTGCGCGACGCCCTCGTGCGTGAGGTGGACCTGCTTGCGGTCGCGCTGGACGACGAACAGCTGCGTGTGCTCGATCGCCTCCGCCTCCTCCTCGATGAGCATGTACGGGTCCACGCGGAACCGCTTGAAAGCGTCGTCGAACTTGGGCAAGGCCGTCAGCCCCTCGGGCGGCGAATCGCCCCAGTCAGCCAGCCGCCGCCCGGTCTTCTGGTTGAGCTCCTGCTGCCGCCGCACGAGCGAACGTGCGATGCTGTCGGACCATTTGTAACGGCTCACGTCGTCGTGGGCCGGCCCGCTGATGATCAGGGGCGTGCGGGCCTCGTCGATGAGGATCGAGTCCACCTCGTCGACGATCGCGTAGTCGAGTCGGCCCTGGACCTGGTCCTCGAGACGCCCTTTCATGTTGTCGCGCAGGTAGTCGAAGCCGAACTCGCTGTTCGTTCCGTAGGTGAGATCGCAGGCGTACGCCTTCTGGCGGAGCCCCTCGTGGCCGCCGGGGTCCTGCTGGGACTGGATGTAGCCGACCGTCGCCCCGAGCATTTCGAAGATCGGCCGGGCGAACTCGGCGTCTCGGCGGACAAGGTAATCGTTCACCGTGACGATGTGGACCTTCTTGGACTGGAGGAACTTCAGGTACGCAGCCAGGTGGCAGACGATCGTCTTGCCCTCGCCGGTCTTCATCTCGGCGACCGTGCCGCTGTAGAGCACCTGCCCGCCGATCAACTGGCAGTGGAAGTGCCGGTGCTTCTGGGCACGGTCCGAAGCCTCGCGCAGGATCGCGAACGCCTCGGGCAGAACGGACTCGGGCGGGGTGCCCTCACCGATGCGCTGCTTGAGCGCGTCGCTACGGGCGCGAAGCTCCTCGTCGCTGAGTGCGCGGAGGTCAGCCTCCAGGGCGATCACCTCGTCAGCCACCGTGCCGAGCCGTTTGAGGATGCGGTCGTTGCGCGTGCCGATCACTTTACGAAATAGAATGCCGGGCCAATCCAGGACGCTCACGTGAGTCTTCCTGTCTGAAGGGTTGAAAACAGTCTGAATGGAACGCGTTCGTGCGGTGCACAGCAGCCGTGTCAGCCTGCCGGGCCCGCAAGGGGAGATCGGGTTAACCGCCCACGGGTGAGCTGATCCGCATGATCTGAAGCCATCGGGTCAACGCGACAACAGCCACGCCGGCTGTCAACGGCAGTCGACCGGCCGACACGTGGATCGCCGGGCGCGAGGGGCCGTCTTGCGGTTCACGGCCCGCAGCCACCGCTCGGCCAGCCTCGACCCGCAACGACCAGGCTGCGACGGGCCCCCGGCAGCACACCGGCAGGGTAGCCGAAATCCGCCGCAACAGCACCGCTGCATGCAGCACAGCTACAAGCGTCGCCATCGCGACCCCGCGCTCGCGCACCCGCGCCGTCGGCCGCCCGGGAGCTGTTGCCGTTGACCGATCGGGTACCCGCGCCGCTTGCCGCTCGGGCGCCGTCCCCGCGGCCTGTGTCGAGACTGTTGCTGGTGCAGCCATGAGCCTCATCATACGACGATTATACCACGGGTCCGACAGGAGCCCAACGGAACCCCCCTCGCTCACCCAACGCGCGCGCGTTCGCCCACCCAACGCGCGCTCGTTCGCCCACCCGAAAACAGCACACTCTCCCCACGCACCCCGAATCCCATGCAAAAGCCCACGGCAGGCCTGCCGTGGGCTTCATCGTTGACCTGCCTTTGCTCTTGTAGCGGCCGCCCCCCGTGGCGGCCGTCCGTCGCAATAGTGAAATTGCACAATCCCAAATCCATAAGGACGCACGCAGGGCAGATCTCAATGTAGGGCAGGTCGTTGACCCGCCTTTGTCATTTCCCGTTGACACGGCATGAATTCAGCAGTTAGCAGGTCAAGTCATTGGGTGCCAGTAGCGGCTTGTCCGCCAGTGCTATGTCGTGACCACGGCCGTCCCGCGAAGGGCACCCGTTCACTTCCAATCGATCAATACCCCGCGACCTCCACGCCGCCCTCGTCGACGGTCTCGCGTGTGAACATGCGTGTCGGCAGGATGTAGCGTTTCTCGACGGGGTTGCCTTCGAGGATATCCAGCGCGATTTCGAGACCTTTTTCACCGGGCGTCGGGTACAGGAAGGTGGCCGTCAGCTCTCCGGAACGCACCCAGCGCTGCCCTTCCTCGGGGATGGCATCGATTCCGATGAACTTCATCTGGTCGGCTCGGCCCGCATCGCGCGCTGCCAGGTACGCACCGTGGGCCATCGGATCGTTGTGCGCATAGACCAGGTCGATCCGGTCGTGCGTTTTCAATGCGTCCTGCATGATGTTCTGGGCCTGGTCCTTCTTCCAGTCGGCATCGAGGCCGCCGACCATTCGGATCCCCGCTTCAAAAGCGACGACCTCATGGAAACCGGCGCGTCGCTCCTGTGCCGGCGGCGTCGCGAGCCCCCCGCAGATCTCGTAGATGATACCTTCTGCCTGGTCCGACCCGCCGAGCAACCGCACCGCCTCTCGGCCCGCGGCCCGGCCGATCTCGTAGTTGTCGGCGCCGACGAAGGATGCGAATTGGTCCGTGTTCACGCCGCGGTCGAGCACGATGACCGGGATGCCCGCCTCCGTCGCCTCCTCGACGACGCGCGTCAGGCCGGGCGACTCTTTCGGGCTGATGAGGATCGCATCGACGCGCCGCCGGATGAACGATCGCATCTGGGCGACCTGCTCTTCGGTCCTGTCGTTGGCATCGAGGGGGACCAATTGCACGTCGGGATGCCGGTCCGCTGCCTCGATCAGATTCCGATTGAACAGCACGCGCCAGGGCTCCAGCGTCGTGCACTGCGAGAAGCCGATGACGTACTTGGCCTGCTCGCGGTCGGCTGCGTCCCGGCAGCCGGTCGAAACGAATGCCGCAGCGACGAAGAAACCGAAAATGATCCGACGACTCGTGATTGTGCTCATGGCATACCTCGCTCTTTGCGTGTAGCGATCCGTTTGGCCGATGCGACCGCCTCCCAGGCCGAACGCAGCCATGGGGCCAGCGTCCCTTCCTGGAGCAGTACCGCCACCACGATGATGACGCCTTTCAGAAGAAACTGGAATTCGGTCGAAACCCCACACAGGTTCAGGATATTGCTCAAGTACCCGAAGATAAAGACCCCGACGATCGTGCCGTCGATGCGGCCTCTCCCGCCCATGAGGCTCGTGCCGCCGATGACGACAGCCGCGATGGCATCGAGCTCCCGCATCGCGCCCGCGTCCGCCTTGCCCTGGTAATACTGTGCGCAATAGAGAACGGCTGCCAACGCTGCCAGCATCCCCGAGATCGCATAGACGAGGATCTTGATGCGATCCGTGCGGACGCCCGAAAAACGAGCCGCCTCTTCGTTGCCTCCCACACTGTAAATATGTCGGCCGACGGAAAATTTATTGAGCAGCACCCAGGCAGCCAGGGCGCTGCCCGCGAAGATGAGCCCGGGCACGGGGATGATCTCTTCGCCGAAGATCCGGATATTCGAACGGAGCAGCTCGAACGTATGCGGCGCGACCGCTTCCCGCGTGGCATCGCCGACATAGATGGGATGGACCGCGCCGCCGAACCCGGCCACATAGCGGGCCAGGCCCACCGCACTGACCATCATCGCCAGCGTCACGATGAACGGCTGGAGTCTGCCCTTGGCGATGATCACGCCGTTGAGCGCCCCCAGGGCCAGCCCGACCGGCGGAACGAACAGGAGGACGCCCAGCACACCGAAACCGCGTGGAACCAGGTACACGCCCCAGATGCCCACAGCCGCGGTTACTGCCAGGCCCACTCCCCAGCCGATCGCTCGCGTTCCCCCGCCGCCCCCGCGAGATGCGATCTCCCGGCAGACCGCACGGGCCAGCCAGCCGGCCGCCAGTCCGATAACGATGGCGGCGCAGGGCACCGCAAATACGCTGGCACGGCTCCAATCCCGCTCCATCAGCAGCATCGCACAGACGACCGAACTGAGCGAGAGCAGGCTGCCGACGGACAGATCGATGCCCGCCGTCAGAATGACCAGCGTCATGCCGATTGCGATCGTACCGATCCCGGAGACCTGCCAGAGGACATCGCGCTGGTTGGCGAGCGTCAGAAACTCCCTCCGGAGCAGCGCACCGGCCACAAAAAGGGCTGCCAAGCCCAGATAGAGACTGGAAGATCGGAGGATGGCGCGGGTTCGCGAATAATCCGCAGGCATAGGGGTCGGGGTTCCATCTGCTCATGGCCGCCGAGCGGATGCGGCACTGGGGGTCGTCGACCTGCCCATGAGGTCCTGATTGCAGCCTATATGATGGATGATCTTGCCCCGAATCACAAGGTAGGGCCGTATGAACTGCGGTTTTAACGGGACGCGAGCCGATAACCCTTGAGGAGGTCCAGTTTACCGAGAATACGGATTGTTCCGATCCTACCTGTGGATTTAGCCAAGACAGGCCTATCATAGAAAATGATAAGGGATCTGTCGCAAGACGAATTGACAGCCAGGAGGGCTGTGGACGTGGCAATCAAGCCGGATCAAACGCAGCAGACGATTCAAACGCTCTGGTCGCGGGCAGCGTCGGACATACGAGGCCCGTCGGGAAATGTCGATTCGGTCATCTGGGAGCACGCGGTCCGGGTGGTCCACCTGACCGAGACCATCATGGCCATGCCCGAAGTCGCGCACCATGTGATCGACCGAGTCGCGTTAACAGCCGCGGCCCTTTACCACGACGCTGGCTGGATCCTGGATATGAGGGATGGTCGGATCACCGGGGAGGCTTTGCTGCTCAAACGGACCACGGACGAGCAGCGGGAGCGCGCCGCAGCGTGGATGACGACCTGCCTGGCGGACGTGCTGGAGCCCGGCCGACGGCGTCTGGCCGCCCGCATCATCACCGAATGCAATGACCGCACCACCCACCTGCTCGAAGCTCAGATACTGGCCGACGCCGAGAACCTCGACCACGTGGGCCCGCAGGCGGTCTGGTTCATGGTACGACGTCAGTTGGCCGAGCACCGCTCGCTCGACGAGATGATCGCCAACTGGCAGCGGCAGAACCAGTACGGCTATTGGCCCCTCTGGATCAAAGAGAGCTTGCGGTTCCCGTCCGCCCGGCGAATGGCCGAGGAACGCTGGAAGGCCATGGACCGGTTCATGGAGGACGTGCGGCACAGCTGCGCGTTGACCAGGGACGAGC
>PWPN01000091.1 GCA_003557125.1 Phycisphaerae bacterium
GCCGCAGCTCCTGCCCGAAGGCCTCGTCGAGGTCGAGGTCCGCGTCCCGGCCGATGCAGCAGCCGATCTGGTACGCCGGTTGGCGGAGCGTTACTTCTCCGGGACCGAGGTAACTGCGCTCCTGGCCGACGCATTTGCCGACGACATGGTCGCTGTCGGGCGATCGGCCGATCCCGCATTCCCCGCGGCGCCCGCAGGCTGGCGACATTGCAGCCCGCGCGTGCTGGAGTCGACCGCCGCCGCCGCCCGCATCGATCTGCGCGAGCATCTGCTCGTCCGCATCGAGCCGTGGCTGATCTCGCCCGTTCACACGGTGGGGAGACTTCTCGGCCTGCGCCCCGACCTGCGCGTCGCGCTCCGTTCGACGTATGATCGCCTCTCGCTGCCCGACCCGGTCTTCGAGCCGTGGGGCGTCTGTCGAGTGACCGCAACGCTGCCCCGCGCCACGATCGTGGGTTGGCTGACGGACGCGGCCCGTCTCTGTCGGCCGCCCATCGATGAGGACCTTACCCGCGCGGTCGATCCCACGGGCGAAGACCCGCTCATCGTTTACGGTTATGCCGTCCCGCCGCCCGCTCCTGCCATCGAACCGACGCCCCCCGTGGAAGATCATCGACCCGAATGGGTGGGCCGTACCCTCATCATTCAGGCCTCCCATCGAATCGAAGTCAGCCGCGTGCTCTGGCTGGAAATTGAAGAACTGGTGATTCCGGGGGGGGCGACCCTGGCCGACCTTTTCGAGGCCCAGAACGACCCGTCCAAAGCCATGGCCATCGTCGACGAGGCGGTCGGCTGGTCGGAGCCCTCGCCCGACCAGGTCGCAGCCGAGCTGGATCTGGTTGTCGTCTGGAACATCGTCGGCAAGTTGCTACGCACCGCCACACCGCCCCAGTCGGCCACACGACCGCCCGGTTAGGGGTGGCCCAGGGTGGTACGGGCGTCTCGCCCGTCGGTCTCGGTGATGAGGGTGGTACGGGCGTCTCGCCCGTCGGTCTCGGTGATGAGGGTGGCACGGGCGTCTCGCCCGTTGGGCATTCGCACTGGCGGACAAGCCGCCCGTGGCACCCATAGGGGGTATCCACTCCCTCGGCTTGTGTGCCACTGCTCTGTGAGCAGTGCCGTATCAACGGCCGCCACGGGGGACGGCCGCTACATTGCTCCCTCACGGTCGCAGCTCGGGATCAGACGGCCGTCACGGTCAATGAGGTGGTCGACAGGAAGGTCAGGAATCGTTTATGGTCCAGACGCAACGCGAGATTCAGGGCCTCTTGGCCGAGGTCGGCCTACGACCGCAGAAGCGTTTCGGCCAGAACTTTCTGGTCGACGGTAATCTGCTCCGCAAACTCGTGCAGGCCTCCGATGTCCAACCGACCGACGTCGTGCTCGAAGTCGGGCCGGGCACGGGCTCGCTGACCGAAGAGCTGCTCTCCCGTGCAGGGCACGTTGTGGCTGTGGAGATCGACCGCGGGCTCCAGGCGCTCTGCTTTCGACGGTTCGCCGATCAACCGCATTTCACCCTCATCGGCCAGGACGTGCTCGAACGCAAAAGCGAGATTTCGCCGCTCGTTCATGAGACGCTGGCAGAGCGGCACTGCCGGCTCGGTGGCCGAATGCTGCTGGTCGCCAACCTGCCCTACCAGGTCGCGACGCCGTTGATCATCGACCTGCTTCTGTGCGATCTGCCCTTTGACGGGATGTATTTCACGGTCCAGGCCGAGGTGGCCGACCGCTTCACCGCTCGCCCCGGGACGCGCGACTACGGGCCGGTCAGCATCTTCTGCCAACAGTTGGCCGACGTGACGCGGATCGCGCGCGTGCCGGCCACCGCATTCTGGCCACCGCCCAAGATCGCCTCGACCATGCTCGAACTTCAGGTCCGTCGCGCGCGTTACCCCGAGCCAGCCACCCTCGCGCGGTGGGTCGCGCTCGTGCGATGCGGGTTCAGCCATCGTCGAAAGACACTGCACTGGAACCTGCGCACGATGTTATCCGCCGAGCAGCTCGCACGGCTGGAAAACGATCCGAACTGGGACCTGTCGCTCCGCGCCGAGGCGCTACCCCCGGCCCGTTGGCTGGAACTGGCTGAGCTTCTGGTGTAGCTGCCGTCCGCCAGTGCGCACGCCCCGACGGGCGAGACGCCCGTACCACCCTTGCAAGGCACGCCTCTGTAGCGGCCGTTCCCCCGTGGCGGCCGTTCATGGCAGGCAAACACGGCATTGCTCACAGAGCTGTGGCACACGACATCATTGTCGGGTATAGGTGCAGGGGCTCCGAGGGGAACATCATGACTTTCCGGAATCATCGCATGGAACGGTTTGGACTGGCCGGCATAGCCCTGTTATGGATGACGGGATTCAGTGCGTGGAACGCCTCAGCTTCCGAGGTCACCACCGCTGGATCGGTGGAGGCTGTGGCGCCGTCGCAAGCGTTTCGCGTCGACCTGGCGGACCTCGAACGCTCCTATTGGCTGCATGCCTCGCTCGGGCAGCGCACCGTCGCGAACTACTGGTTCGCTTCCGAACCGGTAACCGAACCGCCCTCTCGCGCACAGATCGCCCAAGCGGCCCGTCTGCTCGTCGGCCCGTACGGCGCCAATCGCCTCTACCTGATGTATCACAACGAAATCCCCGCAGAACGTGCCCGCGAAGTGTTCAAGATATGGCGCGAGGTGACCCCGCCGGAGGTCGAGCTTGTCCCCGCGCTCGTGCTCCGCATGTACGACAAGGACAACACGCTGGTCTTCGACGATGCGGAGATCGCCGACTGGGCCGATTTCTTCAAGGCCCACGTCCACCCGAAACGCATCGCCGTCTATGACGTCTACACGCGCCCCGACCAGGGGCCGGGCCCTGCCATCCTCTCGGAGCGATTCCCCGGCGGGCTCATCCACGTCGGCCAGCAACCGGCGACGCGCGTCGAGCCGCCTTTCGCAGCGGCGGTGCAGGATACCTGGAGCGGCATGTGCCATGGGACGCGCAACGAGGAGGACTGGCTCCAGCCGGGGTTCGGAGACGGGACGCTCCGCGCGTGGGTCGAGGAGCGCAACGCAGGCTCGCATCCGATCGCCTGGAACCTCGTCGCGGTCGCGTGGGACTACGAGCCCACCGAGCGAGGCGGCTTTCCCGGATACGACGACGCCCGCAAGAACATGCCCCTGCCGGCCGACCGCAACCGCCTGGCTGCCAACCTCATCCTCGACACCGCGCGTCCTGAAGTGATGGCCGGCTTCAGTGCGGACCTCTTCATCATCCACGCGAATTCGCGTGTCGAAGAGCGCGACGGAGACGCAGACGCCTTCTACGCGACCCTCCGGGAGGGACGCCCCTACCGCGGCTACTTCGCCGAACCGTTCCATGAAATCGCTGCGCTTTTCCGCGCACTGCGTTACGGAGACGCCGCAGCGCTCCGGGAACGAATCGCACTGAACGCGTCCATCGACCGTGCAGTGGAAGCGCCGTCGACTCGTCCGTCGCGCCCTTGAGGCGACTTGTGCCGTCGCAATGGACGCAGACCTTGTGGACGCCCGACGAACCATGACTATCATACCCAGAGGGTGTGTGAGAACGCATTCCGAGCGTCGCCCGTGAGGAATCGGTGTTCGACAATCCGCAAACCGCTCCCTCACGGTCGCGGCTCGGATCGAAAGATCGCGGGCTCGGACCGTCAGAACCCCCATTCATGCGATCCGTCCCTTGAGCGAAGTCCCAGAGTTCAGTTCGCAACGAGTGCCCACATGACCACCCCATCGCAACCCTTACCCGCATCGTCGGAGGCCCACGCCCTCCAGTGCATGGAGATCATCGGCGGCAACCACGTCGAGTCCAATGTGCTTTCATCGCCGGGGCTCGACATCTGGCTCGACAGCCGACCGTACGGCGGCGACGTGGGCGGCGACATCCACTATTTCTCGATGTGCGGCTCCGGGCGCGTGACGCGGCTGTCATTGGCCGACGTCTCCGGCCATGGCGTGAACATGGACGGCGTCGCCAAACGCCTCCGCGATCTCATGCGCAAACATATCAACCTGCTCGATCAGACCCGATTCGCCCAAGCGATCAACCGCGAATTCACCGAGATGGCCGACGCCGACTACTTCGCGACCGTCCTGCTGATCACGTATTTCGCGCCGACCGACCACCTCATCGTCTGCAACGCGGGCCATCCGCGCCCGCTCTGGTACAGCCGTCGTCACGAACGATGGATGCTGCTCGACCAGGAAACGCCCGAAACCGGACCGTCCATCCGCGAGGCGAAAGGCACCTACGCCCTTCGGCCGGTCGCGAACCTGCCGCTGGGCGTCGTGGAACCGACCGATTACCTCCAGTTCAGCGTCAAACTCGAAAAGGGCGATCTCGTCCTGGTCTACACGGACGCCCTCATCGAGGCGAAAAATGCACAGGATGAACCTCTCGGCGAAGCGGGCCTACTCGATCTCGTCTCGCAGCTCGATCCGAACGAACCGCATCTCCTGGTCTCCCGCGTCCTGGACCGCGTCGAAGCGTACCGCCAAGGCCTTGCCGCCGACGACGACCAGACCCTCGTCGTTCTCCACCACAACGCTTCGGACCCGCCCACGATGACGCTCCGGCAGGCCCTCAAGTCGATCTCACGCATGCTCGGCCTGCGACGCGTGTAAGTTGGCCGAGCCGTGCCGGCCCGATACGATACCGGCTACCCCACCCGTGCGCGGAAAGTGGAAAGTCCGATGAAACATCTGCGACGCATAATCGTCTCCAGAGAAGACCCAGCCAGGACGTTATAAGTGTCCGATCTGAACGCAACTTCGAGGCGAACCTCGACGCGACCGGCCGACGAGGCTACATGCCGTTCAGTGCGCCGTACGCGGGCCTTCGCCAGGTCATCCGACCCGACGGCAATTACCGCGCCAACATGCGCTTCGGCCTCCTCCGCGTCACGATCCAGGCCCTGGTCTGGCGTTCGGGCGATCGTTACCTGCCGCTGCGGGACGACATCGCCTCGGTCGCCTACTGGTACCAGACCCAGCCGCACAACCCCTTCCCACCATTGCCCGACAAGGACTCCCTGGAGGTCAAATAGACGATTTTTCGCCGTTGCGCATCATAAATAAAAAAAGCTCTCTGAAGACAGGATTCTTCGCCCCCCTACATGGCCAATTGCGCGCAGGAATGATTTGGCGTTTTCAGTGACACTATAACGCCATTTTTTTCTGGCACGCGCGTTTCCTATCTGTTATCATCCACGCGAGCGGGGCTCGTGCGACACTTCGCTAACGTGTCCCGCCAACCATCCGACCGATCTGTTCGCGATCGCCACGTGGTGCGCGAGGTATGGCACTCGCAACCACACACCTCGAAAGGAGATCCCCAGATGCGACACTTTTTGTCCATGATCGTCGCCGCGTCGGCCCTGATGCTCTGGACAGGTTGCAGAGACCAGGAAGAACCCGAGATCCCTGCCATACCGGCACCGGCTCCCCCCGTCGTACCGCCTGAACTCGAAGACGAGCCGCCGCATGCTCCTCAAGAATTCGGCTTACGTTACGAGTCCATCTCGCAGGCTGAGTTGGCGGCCATTGAGGCTGCCGAAGCCTGGCTCAAGATCGTCGACAGCGGACGCTACGACGACAGTTGGGAGGAGGCGGCTGCATACTTCCAGCGCGCCGTCCCCAAGGAGAATTGGCAGAGTTCACTCGGTACCGTCCGAACGCCCCTGGGCAGGGCCGTCGAAAGAAGGCTCCGATCCCGGCAGTACAGGGGTGAACTGCCGGGCGCGCCCGACGGCCAATATGTCGTCATCGAGTACGAATCGAGTTTCCAAAACAAGGCGGCAGCCGTCGAGACCGTCACGCCGATGCGCGACGCGGACGGCCGATGGCGCGTTTCCGGCTACTACATCCGATAGCATTTCTCCGCGATCCCGGTACGCACATGGCCGGCGGCCACGTCCGGTGCACCTCAAGGTCAGCCTGGTGGAACAGCCGGGCGGGCCGCGTGGGCTGTCCGCTCGGGGGGGCGTCCCTTATACTGGAAAGGCGCAGCTGATCGGATCGGCGACGATACGGTTCGGTCGCGCGTTTTCCTGCAGGATGCACGATGCCCGCAGAGAGCTCACCCTACGAACGCGCGTTTGCGGAATTCCTCGGCGTCGATCATGCCTTCGCCTTCTGGAAGGGACGCGTCGCGCTCTACGCGATCCTTCGCGCCCTGGACGTCGGCCAGGACGACGAAGTCATCCTGCCGGGCTACACCTGCGTCATGAACGTCAACCCGATCGTCTACGTCGGCGCCCGGCCGATCTACGTCGATATCGAGACCGACACTTACAACATCCGGGCGAGCCTGATCGAACCACGCCTCACACCCCGCACCCGGGCGATCATCTGTCAGCATACCTACGGCTACCCGGCCGACGTGGAAGGCGTCTTGGCCGTCGGACGGCGGCACAACATACCGGTCATCGAGGATTGCTGTCTGTCGCTGGGATCGCGCTACAAGGGGCAGCCTTTGGGCACCTTCGGTCGGGCAGCCTACTTCTCGTTCCAGTGGAACAAGCCCTATACGACGGGCCTGGGCGGCATGGCTGTCACGTCGGACGCGGGCCTGGCCGAGCGCATCGCCGATCTGTGCCGGCAAGAGCGGCAACCCCCCTCGCCGCGCGAAACGATCCTGCTGGCCGCACAGTTGGCTGCTTATCGCACGTTCATCTATCCGCGGACGACCGCCCTCGCTCAGAACGCGTTCCGCTGGCTGACCCGCAAGGGGCTCGTCGTCGGCTCGTCGGACACAGCCGAATTCCGCCCGCAGATGGCGGACGACTTCTTCAAGGGGATCGGGCCGGTCCAGGAGCGATCCGGGCCAAGACAGCTCGGACGACTCGATCGGGCCATCGCGCATCGTCGTCGCATGGCACATCGCTACGACGAGCTGTTGGCGGCACACGGCTGGAGGCCGACCTCTCTACCGGAGGGGGCGGAGCCCGCTCTCGTGCGCTATCCCGTACGCGTGGCCGACAAGCAGAAGGCTCTCGATACAGCCGCATCGCGGTTCGTGGAACTCGGAAGCTGGTTCGAATGCCCACTGCATCCGATCGAGACGCCGTTGGAAGCCTACGATTACGAGCCGGGCATGTGCCCCGTCGCCGAACGGGCCTGCCGCGAGGTGGTCAATCTTCCGACCCACCCGCGTGCCGACGAGGCCACCGCCCGGCGATCCGTAGCGTTCGTGGCGTCGATCGGACCGGCGCCGCCGCAAGATACCTCTTGACATGCAGGGCCGGCTCCGTGCCGTCCCATCAGGGAAGGTTATGAAAAACAGATTCCAGGCAGGGTGGCCGATCGTTGTCGGAATGTTCTGTGCGATGACGGCGCTGGCGCCACCCGCGACCGCACGCACGCTCTACGTCGCGCCGAACGGCCACGACCGAAACAACGGCACCTCCCCTGCCACCGCGCTTCGCACCATTCAGACGGCCGTCAACCGCCTCCGGCCCGGCGAGACCCTCATTCTGGCGCCCGGCGAGTACCTTCAGCAGTTCGTCGTCCGCCAGAGCGGCACTACCGAGCAGCCCATCACCATCCGGGCAGCCGTTCCGGGGTATTCCGTCGTCCGCGGTTCGGTACGCGTCGACGGATTCTCCAAAGTCGAAGGGACGCGCTTCATCTACGCCCGCCGGGTGCCCGAGGCAGTACATCGCATCGTCGAACTCGGCTCGGGAATGGTCTATCTCGAAGCGCCCGCAGTGGCGGACATGGATCAGTTCCGCCGTTCGTTCCTGTATGACGCGACGAACGGGATGCTCTACGTGCATACCACGGACGGCGCATCGCCCGACGAACACGTTCTGACCGCGAGTTTATTGCCGGGAAACGGGATTGCGGTCACCGGTTCGCACGTGCACCTCGATGGCCTGGTCATTCGGGACTTCTGTCCCGACGGGCGACAAACCGCCGGCCGAGGCTTCGGGATCCGGCTCGAAGGAAGCAACCACCAGGTCCGCAACTGCACGCTTCTGTACAACGGCGGCGGAATTTCCGTGCACGCCGAAAATATCCTCATCCGTAACAACCTGCTGATCGGAAACATCGATCCTTTCCACGGGGAAACGGGCCAGATCTATGCTGGACATCGCAGCAGTGATGTGCAGGTGATGAACAACACCGTCCTGGACTCCCCGACCCACGGTATCCGCTTTTATGAGGGCAGCCGGAACGGACAGGCCGTCGGCAACATCGTCCGAAATGCGCACATCGGCTTGTATTACAAAGCGAGCACCGGCAGACGCAGCGCGACCCGCAACGTCGTCGTGGGCAGCTCGGCATGGAATTTTCATACCGGGGAGGGGTCCGATCCGCTGTACGAGGACCAGAACACATTTCAGCAGCGTTCCGAATGGAACCAGGCCAATCAGGGCCAGCCGGGGCCTCGGACGCTCGTATGGGATTCGGATGAGGACGATCCAAGATTCGCCGATCCCGCACACCTCGACTACCGCCTCCAGGGGGACAGCCCCTATCGGAACGCCGCCCCGGATGGCAGTGCACTCGGCGCATACGACGATGAGCCAAACGTCTTTTTCGTAGGCCCGGATGGGGATGACGCCCACGACGGGCTCAGTGTCGCGCAAGCATTCCGAACGCTGGCACGCGCCATGGACCAGGCCGGAGCGGGTGTGACGATCTACCTGCTGCCGGGTCATTATGAAGGGACATTCCGCATCGACCGTTCGGGCGAGCCAGGTTCCCCCCTCGTGATCCGCGGCCGGGGAGAACAGATGGCCGTCACGCTGGACGGCCTCGAACTGACCGGGGCGGCTCACGTCCGCATCGAGAACCTCCGCTTCCACGGGTCGGCTGTCATTCGCGGCGCACGGGACATCGAAATCAAGCGGTGCATGTTCTATGACGTGGATGGTGACGCGATCGCGATTGACGACAGCCTGCTGGTCTGGGTACGCCGTTCGACAATCTGGGACGCGGTGGGGGCGCCCATCCGCATCGGAGACGGCAGCCGGGCGATCGGGATCACCAGCAACATCCTCCACTCGAAAACCGCGACAGCCTTGCACAGCGATGTCGGCCGACAGAACGAGCTTTTCTTCCAATACAACAACTACCTGCCCGCCCCCGACCAGCCGCTCGTCCGGATCGCGGGGACGCGTATCGACACACTCGCGCAATTGCAAGCGACACTCGGCGTGGAACCGAGCAGCATGTCAACCGACCCTCAACTCGTCGATCCCGCCCGTTCACCCGAAATCCATCCCGGCTCGCCATGCGCCGGTGCAGGCGAACAAGGTTATGCCATCGGGGCCGGGAACGCTCAGTCGATCGAACGCCCCGCGACCATCGAGGAAATCACCCTTCGCGACGCGACGCCGACAACCCTGAGCCTGACCTGGTGGACGCCGCGGACCTCCTCGGCCAGCTGGCGCGATCCGCTCGGATGGTACGCGAGAGTCCCCGTGACCAGCGAGATTCATTACGGCAC
>PWPN01000023.1 GCA_003557125.1 Phycisphaerae bacterium
ATGACCGCCTGGAACCGGTTCAGGATCGTCTCGTGCGTAATGTTCAGCAGGATCATCGCGCCGAGCAGGACGACGGCCGCTGTCAGGTCCGCGCTCTTGGGGACCTGGCCGCGGTTGCGGGCTTCCTCGCGACGACGCGGGGTTGCCGGTTCGGTCCGATCTTGTGCGGTATCAGCCATCGAGCGACGCTCCGTCTTACGGTCGGGCGATCAGAGCAAAGGCAACCCCAGCAGGGTGCGTACGCCGTCCACCGCCTGTGCGACCGAATCGAGTACGACGGCTTCCAACGACATCACGGTCAGCGCCATCATGACCAGCGCGATGAGGATCTTGATGGGAAAACCGACCGCGAGAATGTTCAGCTGCGGCATCGTGCGCGAGATGAATCCCAGCGTCATGAATGCCAACAGCAAAGCCAGGACAATGGGGCCGCCCACGCGAATGGCCAGCCCGAACGACACCGCCAGGATGTTGACCGTCAGGGCAAGCGCCTGCTCGGTCATGCTGAATCCCAGCAGGGGAATCGTCTCGAAACTGTCGAGCAGCGCGCGGATCAGCGCATGATGGCCTCGCACGCTCAAAAAGATCAGCATCGATATGTAGAAATAGAGTTCGGACGCGATGGGCAGACTCGAATCGAGCATCGGGTTGAAGACTTCGCCCAGGGCCATGCCCGCCTGCTGGCTGGCCATCTGGATGCCGAGCTGGACAGCCATGAAGATGGCTGCGACGGAAAACCCGATAAGCCAGCCCAGTGCCAGCTCGCTCGCCAGTCCGCCGGCGGCCGTGGCCAGGTCGGCAGGCAACGCGACCTGCGCGTGGGCCGTGATCAGCGGAAAGACCGCGGCAGCCAGGGCGATCACGAACAGCGCCTTGATGCGCATGGGGATCATCGAGCCGCTGAAAAACGGCGCCGCGATCGCGATCCCGGAGACGCGCGCCACCACGAGCAGGTACGCAGGCAGTTCTCCGTAAATGGACATCCAGCCGAACGGCATCTTCGACGATCCCTTCACTGCTCACTACTCACAGCGCAGTGGCACACAGACATTTGTTCGTTCAGCACGCTTGCTCCGACGGGCGAGACGCCCGTACCACCCTGTTTTTACGACCCTGTCCGTGCCACCCTGTCCGTACCACCCTGTCCGTACCACCCTACCCGTGCCACCCTGTAGCGGCTGTCCCCCGTGCGGCCGTCCCTCCGACTTCGCTACGCTTCGCTGCGACGAGCGTCTGATCCGAGCCGCGACCGTGAGGGAGCGGTCCGTGACAGCCCTCCCTGCCTTCCTGCTAAAAAGGCGACTCGCCGAACAGCACGCGTGCGTATTCGAGCAATCGCCCAGCCAACCACGGCACGAGCACGATGGCCAACCCGATCATGGCCATGATCTTGGGCACGAAGCTGAGCGTCTGTTCCTGGAGTTGCGTCATCGACTGGAACAGCGCGATGGCCAACCCCACGACCAGGCCGATCCCCATCACCGGCCCGCCCACGAGCAGTACCATGAGCAGGGCTTCGCGCCCCATGTCCAACGCTTCCTGGACGTTCACAGCCGGTCACCTCCCCCGGTGCCGTCAGGCCGAGAAACCCGACAGCAACGAAGCCACCACGAGATGCCACCCGTCCGCCAGCACGAACAGCAGAAGCTTGAACGGCAGCGAAATCAGCACGGGCGGCAGCATGAGCATCCCCATCGAGATGAGCACCGTCGCGATCACCATGTCGATCACCAGGAACGGCAGATAGATCCGAAAGCCCATCACGAATGCGGTCTTCAGTTCGCTGAGTATGAAGGCAGGCACGAGCACGCTCGTCGCGACGTCTTCGCGCCGGACCGGCTCGCCGACGGCGATGCTGCGCTTCTGCTGATATTCCAGCAGCAGATAAATGTCTTCCTCGTTCTGAACGCGTTCGATCTGGTCGAACATGAAGTCGCGCATGTGCGCTTCGGCGATGCGCCAGGCGCGTTCCTGCGTCATGTCCGGCGCATTGTCGAGCCAGGGCGCGACCGCCTCGGCGTAGATCTTCTCGTATGTCGGGGACATGATGAGGAAGCTGAGAAACAGCGACAGGCCGACGAGGATCTGGCTGGGCGGAAGCTGCTGGGTGCCCAGCGCCTGCCGCAACAGGCCGAGCACGATGAGAATCCGCGTGAAGCTGGTCGTCATGATGACCAGGGACGGCGCGAGGGTCAGCACCGTCATGATGACGAAAATCTTGAGCGTCGCGCTGACTTCTTCGCGCGTCTGGGCGGTGGGCAGGACGCTGTCCAAGGCCGGCAGCGCAAGATGCGAATTGTCGATGACCGCCCCGCCGCTTTCGGCCGCCAACGCGGGGTCCGTCTGCGCGCAGACGACGGGCGTCAGGGCAAGAACCGCCCAGACCGCGACCCGCAAGGGTGAGCCTCCATGCTCGTACATGCCGCGCAACTCCGTCGCGACGTTCCCGATTAAATTACCGCAGCCAAAGCGACGTCCCGCGTCGCCCTTGACCGCCCCGCGCCCATCACATCCCGCTGCTTCCCTGGGCGAGCGTGCGAACCTTCTCGAGCAATGAACGCACGTGCCCGCCGGACCGAACCGCCTCATCGGCCGACGGCTCGGCGTAGGCGCTGACCTGCTCGCCGAACGCCTCGGCGAACTGCGCACGGATCGAGCCGCCCTCGCTGCTGGCTGCCTGACCTAGCATCCCCGCCACTTCGTCAGGATCGTCCACCTCGGCCAATGCACTCAGCCGATCCGGGCACACGCCGACCAGGACGAGTCGCCGTCCCATCTTGACCAGCACGAGCGACTGCTTCGCGGACACCGGCGTACGCGCCACGATATCGACGACCCCCGCCCCCGTCAGCATCCGCCGTACGGGCGTGAAGCGACGGATCACAGTGGCGATCAGGACGATCAGACCCAGGACAAGCAGCAAGGGTATCAGATTTCGCCACGTCGAGGTCCTGCTCGATGCAGCCGACCGCCCCCCTTCCTGAAGAACCCGGTTCGGGTCCGACGTGCCCGGCGGCGACGCACGGTAACGAAGCAGACCCGCGCCCGATTCGCCTGCGTCGGATGCGCCCCGATCCGATTCACCGGCAACCGACCCGCTCGTCTCGATCCGCTCGCTGGGAACCCGCTCGTCGACCACCTCGACAGGAGCATCTTCGAACACCGCGACCGTCGATTCCTGCGTAACGCCCGGGCCCAGGACATCCGGCCCCGGCAGCGCGGGGCGCGGCGGCCCCGGGTCCGTCGCCGACGCATCGTCACCACGACCCGCGTGCGGTTCAGCAGCCCGACCCGACGCCTCGCGACCCCCGTGCCGATCCAGCGCATCGCCGGCCGGCAGACGGACATTGCCCACGGTCCGCGCCGAATCGGCCCGGGCCGGATCCACATCACTCCATGGACACACGAGTAAAAGTGCGATCAGTGACATGCGTCGGCACGTAAGGCCGACCCCGTTGACCATCCTGGTCCACATGCGCATCCTGCACCTGTTCGTTGAAGTCGGCATCCATGCCGACAAAGTACGGATCGTCGACACCTGCGAGCGACGCTGCCTCGATGCGCCGCCCGATCCACCGGAGCCTACATGGGCTCCTGGTGATCGACCTGCTCGACGATCTCATTGATCCGAACGCAGAAATTGTCGTTGAGCACGAGGACCTCCCCCCGTGCAATGAGTCGATCATTGACGAATACGTCCACGGGGTCGCCCGCGAGCTTATCGAGCTCGACCACAGCTCCTTCCCCGAGGCACAACACCTCCTCGACCGTCATCTGGCTGCGACCGAGTTCGATCTTGACGTTGAGTTCCACGTCCCGCAGCAGCTCGATGCTCTGCCCGCTCGCGTGACTCCCTGCCAGGGCAGCCACGTCCAGCTCCGGAATCTCCATCTGCCCACCTGCATTCAGACCGACGCCGCCGGCGGACTCCTGCTCGATCGCCTCGACCATGGCCGCAGTCAGATCGTCGAAGGTACGGTCATCCGCATCCTCAACGGCCTCGTCGGTTGCGTCGGTCGTGTCGGTCGCGTCAGCACCGCCCGGCGCGGGTGCGCCGGCCGCCTCCACATCATCGTTCGTCAGGGCATCGTGCTCATCGCCGGCCATGACTTCGATTCCTCCTGGGCCTTAACTTCACAAACCCTGTCCCGACCGACCGCAACAACCGCTCAACCATCCGTATACGGAATGATCGAAGGCACGAGCACTTCGTGGACCGTAATCTCGTCTCCGAGAAGTGTCGACAAAGCCGCCTGGAATTGAGCGCGTAGGGTCGTCAGTTCGGTCTCCTGGAAATAGCTCGGGTCCGCCCCTCGCACGACCCGCACGAACCGGTCGCGCACCGTCTGTTTCCGCCGTTCGAGGATCTCGCGGAACGCCGGCTCGTCCTTCTCCGGTACGACCGCGTACACGTTCATGTCATAAATGACGACACGCGGCGATTTTTCGTTCAAAGCCCGAATGTGAGCGATTTCGACCTCGGCCTTCCGCAGCGCACGTTGACCCGCGCTCGCATCCAACCCCCCGAGTTGATCTGCCAGCACCGCCTGCGGCTGAGGGACCACGTAACTTTTCACCAGGACGACAATCACCACCGCCTCGAGCACCATCACGCCCAGGATGACGCCGACCGCCTTCAAACGCTTGCGGTCTGCGCGCGGACTGCCCTCGGACTGTTCGTCTGTCCTTGCTTCATTCACATCATCAGCCATGATCGTTCCGTTCCCCGTCGGCGAAGGTTTCGTTCTCCACGGCTGTGGGGTCCGTGCGTACGACGATCTTCACACAAGCGCTCCCAATCCCCTTCCCGGACACCGTCAACGTGATCCGTCCCGGTTCGATGCCACCGGCCATCAGCGCCGCACTCAAAGCCCGGCCCCGTTCGTAGGCCAGCTCGTGCGCGTCGCGCCAGGGCGTCTCCCGCGGCAAGGGCTCATCCCCCGCCTGCAATCGGACCTCCAGGGACGACCCGCCCTCGTCCAGATGATCGGCCAGGACGGACAACAGCCGCTCGGCCGGCGGCGCGAGGTCCGTCCCCGAATCCTCGAAACACGCCTCGACCGGAATGCGGAACTCGATACGTCCCGGTTCGGACCGCATCCGGCACGGAGCGATCGGCCGATCCGTGCCATCGCTCAAACGAACATCCAGCCCGCCATCCCGGTCGAGCTGTTCGAGCCGCTCCCGGAGCGTTCGCGGACGATTCATCTCCTGCAGCGGATCACCCCCCGGGCGATCCGCATCCACGGTAAACCCGAAGGCCCGCTGCACGCTCCCAGCTACATCGAGGTAATGATCGCCGCCCTTCAGCTCGCTCATCGCAGCGATCATCACGAAAACCGCCAACAGCAGCGACATCAGGTCGCCGTACGACAGCGACCAGTCCGTGCTGTGTTCATTCGACTTCAAGCGCCGCTTCCAGAACAGCATCTCGGCGCGCGTTCCGTCCGGCGATCCTGAACGGCCGACGTTCGATCGGCCCTCCGGAGCCAACTTGGCCGTCCGTTCAACGTCGGCCGTCGTTCTTTCATCCCCATCCGACACCAGCGGCCTCCTTGCCGTCGCCTCTCCCCTTATCCGTCTTCCTCCGAAGACGCGATCCGATGGCGTCTATCCCACGGGTTGACGACCCGTGGGCTTGCCCGTGGAGACCGGCTTGCGGGCTTTCCACTGCGTTTCAGCCCCCGGCGCCCCCACTTGCTTCAACAAACTCTCCAGCGCCTCAGCCGTCACGGCCGGCATCTGCCTCGAATCCGCATTCACGTCTCTGCCGCCAGGCCGATCGGGGCCGGATTCCAACGCATCGGCCAGCAACGCGTCGGCCGTCTCGGTCCATACGCCGGCCGGCAGGTACGCACGAAGTTTCTGCTCGACGAGGCGCGGGGTATCCCCTGCCTGGATCGCCAGGACGCCTTCCAGCGCGATCGTCCGCAACAGCAGCTCTTCACTGCTGCGATGCGCGAGCCGTCGGGCGATCGGCAGGCAAAATACGTGCGCCAGCACGAGCCCGTAGAACGTCGTCAAAAGTGCGACGGCCATGCCGGGCCCGATCGCGGCCGGGTCGCTCATGCGACCGAGCATGAGCACCAGCCCGATGAGCGTGCCCATCATGCCAAAGACCGGGGCCGCACGGGCAGCGGCCTCGAACATCCGCACGCCGTAGGTGTGCCGAAGATCGACCGCTTCCAGTTCGGCCCGCACCAGTTTATCGATGACGGACGGCTCCGTGCCGTCGACCGCCATCCGCAAAGGCCTCTTGAGCCACTCGTCCTTCAGGGCTGCGATCGGCCTTTCGAGCGCCAACAGGCCGTCTTTTCGTGCCCGGTGGGCCAGGCCGATCAGCAGGGCCGCCACGTCTTCCGGGCGACCGTGACGGACGACCAGCGCACTGCGCACCAGCGCACGGACAGCCGGCCAGCCGTCCAGCGGAAAGGCCATCACCGTCGTCAGAGCGACTCCGCCCACGACCCAGAGCAGCGACGGAGTCCGCCAGAAGACCGCAACGTCCTTGCCGGCACCGGCCAGCATCACACCCGCCAACAGCGCCAGCGTGCCGACCAGCCCTACCACCATCGGGCGATCCGTCACCCGCTCCTCCTCTCTGCGCGTCGGACTCGCCCGTTGTGCTCATCGACTACACGCCGACCTGGATTCATCTTTCCAATCCCCCACTTTCGATCCGGCCCGTGTTCATCGCGTTGCACCTGTTATCGGACGTTCGTTCACTCAGGACCGCTGTCTCCCTTCACCTTCCATCACGGAACGAATGCACGGACCATGCGGCCGTACTCGATCGCCTTGGCAACGACCTCGTCCATGCGTTCCTTGACGATGAGCGTATCGCCGGTCGTTAATACAATCGTCGTGTCCGGGCGCTCTTCGATCGTGCGGATCAGTTCCGCGTTGACCACAAAATGGTTTCCGTTCAGTCGCGTCAGCGTGATCACGTTTTTTGCACCCGTGCCGCCGGTGCGAGGCCTTCGGCTACCGCAGGCCCGGCTCCGCGCACTACCCGGAACCCGGCGCGTCCTCACCGCTGACCGGGCCCTCTTGCAATAACCCCCATGCGTTCTGGCGAACGTACTCCCTGCGACGGGTTACGCCCGCGTCACATCGCAATCCTTATTATCGGGCTATCCGCATCAATTCATTGAGTAGTTCATTGGAGGTGGAGATCACTCGCCCGGACGCCGAAAAACCCATCGTGGCCGTGATAAGTCCGATAAATTCGCGTGTCAGGTCGATATTACTCATTTCCAGTGCGCCCGAGAGGACGCTACCGGCTCCGAGCGTCTGTGGCGTCGTGATGATGGGCTGGCCGGAGTTGGGGCCGGTTCGGAAAAGATTATTCACATCGGAGATGAGTCCCTCGGGGTTGGAAAAGGTCGCCAGGGCGATCTGGCCGAGCGGGCGCGTCATGCCGTTGCTGAATGTTCCGTAGACAATGCCGTCCGGCCCGACCGAAAAATTGCTCAACGTACCGGCCGAGTGCCCGTCCTGGGTCGTCATGACGAGCGTCGAAGGCTGGGCCGAATACGGGGCGGCCAGGCCGGTGACGTTGCCGAAATCCAGCGCGAAGGAGAGCGGGTTGATCGCACCGGTTCCGGCCCGGTTGATCATCAATCGATCGCCCGTCGACGCGCTGAGCATCCCGTCATTGTTGAACAGAAGGGTGCCGGTCGGCCCGAGGACGGCGCTGGCGCCGGTGTTGTCGGGGCTTTCGGCATAGAACCGCCATGTGATGCCCTGGGCAGCCTTTTCTTCCATGGCCATGGTCACGTTCACCTGGACGGGGTTGCCCAGCGAGTCGTACGCGATGAAGGAGGTGAAGACCGACTCGCCGGTCGCCTCCTGCTGTTCGGTGAACAGGAACGGTGCGGTAAAGGCCGAGTTCGTGCTGATAATGCCTGCCGGATCGATTCGGAGGGCGTTTTCGGTGCCGGCGTTGCCCTCGATGATGATGCGCCCGGCATCGGCGCCGGCTTGCCCGATGCGGACGCCCGCATTGCCGGGCGCTTCGGCGTCGGTATGGATGGCCAGCGCGTTTTCGAGGAACGCGGCATAGTCGCCCAGCGTGCTGTCGGCTTGGACGGTGAACCGTGCCTCGGGCAGTTGCCGCCCGCTGTTGGCCCCTTTCTTGGCACCGGACAGTGTCAGGACATCGCCGGTCGCAAACAGAGGGCCGCCCGTCGTATCGGCATACAGGTCGGTCAGCAGCGTGTCGGCTGTGGCCGCCGGCCCGCCCCCGGCCCCTGCGCGGAAAACCTGGGAAGAGAGGATCGTTCCCTGCGTCGCGATGGGGCCGTCGGCATTGAGGTTCCCGTCGAATTTGGCCTGTTGCGTCGCGCGGGAGGTGCTGAGCGTTCCGAGCGGGATCTGGATGTCCTGGGTAAGGCCTGGGATGATATTGAAATCATCGTCGATCCCGAAACCCTGTACCCGGAACCCGTTGTTGGTCACGAGCATCTGATCGGACGAGACTTTGAAGGATCCGTCGCGCGTGTAGGCCTGGTCGCCGTCGGCATCATGGACGATGAAGAACCCTGCCCCTTCGATGGCCATGTCCGTTGGCAGCCCCGTCGTCTCGACCGCGCCGGGCTGGAAGTTGCGTTGCACGCCGCTGAGCATCGAGCCGAGTCCGACCTGCGACGGGTTCGTGCCGCCCGTCGTCGGGCCGGGTCCGCTGCCGGCCGACAGCATGAGCGAAAACTGGTTCTGGAAGTTGGCCCGGCTGCCCTTGAAGGCTGTCGTATTGACGTTGGCAACGTTGTTGCCGATCGTGTCGATACGGTACTGATTCGAGTTCAGTCCGCTCAAACCGGTGTACATGGCTGTCGTCAGACCCATGGGTATTCTCCGTAAGCGGGTTCGATCCGCCTGGTGTTCCCGTCCTTCGCGCTACCGTGTCACTTGCGCCGCGTCGCTGCGAGCCGTGCGGGTCACTTCTGCTCTTCCTCTTTCTCCTCCTTCTCCTCCATCTCCTGCATGCCCTCATGACCGGGCGTGTCGCTCACTTCGGTCAAGGCGGACAAGGGCATCGTCTGGCCGTTGTCCAGCTCGAGCATCGCTTCCCCGCTCTTCGTGAAGCGGATGGAGGTGACGATCCCCTCGGCTTCGAACTGGTTGCCTTCCCCATCGCTCATGGTGCCGCGCACGAACTTGCCGATCAGCGGGGCCGCCGTCCCGAACCGCTGCTGATCCGTGAGCTGTTCGAGTCGACCGGTGAGCTGCGTGTTCATCTCGAGCTCGCGGACGGTGGCTATCTGCCGGAGCAGTTCCTCGTTGCCCATCGGCTCGTAGGGGTCCTGGTAGCGGAGCTGGGCGATGAGGACTTTCATGAAATCCTCGCTGCCGAGCCCGGCTACGCCCCTGCCGGTGGCCGCAGTC